>QGUR01000479.1 GCA_003242205.1 Chloroflexota bacterium
CGGGGGTGGTTGGGAATGTCTTCTCGGAAAAGGAGAGCTTGCGCCTTTTGCCGGCCAAAGTCTGCTTGGGTTAAGCGGGAGCCGGCATCGTCTACGCGCCCGAGTTTACCGGCGATCTCGGCGGGCAGCTTGCGGTTTTCCCCATTCCCGACGCGATCAACGTCGTGGCCGATTATCCGGTTGCGGTGCTGGCGCGAACCGCCCATCCCGACGAAGCGCGCGCTTTTGTCGACTTTATGCTGTCGCCCGATGCTCAATCAATACTCCGGCAGTCCGGGCTGATTCCCGTCATGCCGGATGCCCCGGATCAAGCGGGCGGCGACATGCGATCCAATGGGCTGCTGGCGCACATCACCCGCGCGGTGCGGCGTGTCCTGTCGGGTATGTTGATCATGGAACCGGCCAACGGTGGTTGAGGACGGCGCGAGGGGAGAACAGGCTGCTTCTGGCGCGCGTCCGGCCGGGCGACACCGCGCTGCCCACCTGACGCTTTCGCGCGCGCTGTCGACGCTGGCCGCCGCCGTTGGGCTGGCCTTTCTCGTGCTGCCGCTGGTGGCGCTGGTCTGGCGCGCCATCGAGGCGCGCGCATGGAATTCGCTCACACAGGACGGCGTCCTCAGCGCCATCGGTCTCAGCCTGGTCACGACGACCATCGCAATCACGCTCATCGCCCTGTTCGGCACGCCGCTGGCCTACAGACTGGCGCGCGGGCGTTTCCCCGGACGGCGTCTCGCGCTGGTGCTGGTCGAGCTGCCAATTGTGCTGCCCCCGGCGGTCGCCGGGCTGGCGTTGCTGCTGGCGTTTGGCCGCCGCGGCATATTCGGCCCGCTGCTGGAACAGGCGGGAATCAGCCTCCCCTTTACGACTGCCGCCGTAGTGTTAGCGCAGATTTTTGTTTCCGCGCCGTTTTTCGTGCGCGCCGCACATGTCGGTTTTCAGGAAGTCCCGCGCGAGCTGGAGGACGCGGCGTTGGTGGATGGCGCGAGTTCCTTTGCCCTGTTTCGCCACATCACACTGCCGATCACCCGGCGCGCGCTGGGCGCGGGGTTGATCTTAAGCTGGGCGCGTGCGCTGGGAGAGTTCGGCGCGACGATCCTCTTTGCCGGCAGTCTGGAAGGGCGCACACAAACCATGCCGCTGTTCATCTACAATATTTTCGAGCGTGACCTCAATGCCGCCATCTGGGCGGGCGTGCTGCTGGTAGGGCTCGCGCTGCTGGCGCTGTTGGCTTCACATGCGCTGGCGCGCACGCCGGAAAAGACATGGTAGCGCGGGCAAAATGAACTCGCTAAAATCACCCCGCTGCGCATACTATTTCCTTATTCTCGCGGTTCCACCGCTAAAGAGGAGATGAAAAATGTTCCGAAGTGTGCTCTTGAAAGCCTTACTGGTCTTATTGCTGGTGCCATCACTGGCCTTTGCCCAGGAAGCGACGGAAGTCGAGCTTCAGGAAACGATCATGGGCCAGGATATGGCGGAAGTCTGCCCGACGCCGCAGAACCTGCCCGAAACCGTGACGATTGGCGCCGTGTTCGGCCTTAGCGGTCCCATCTCGGTCTATGGCGGCCCGCAGCAGCAGGCCGTGCAGTTGGCTGTGGATGAAGTCAACGCGACGAATTATCTGGGCGAAGGCACGACCCTTGAGGTGATTTTTGAGGACTCCGCCGGCGACGCGCAGCAGACTATCGGCGCGATTACCAAACTGGTAGAGCAGGATCAGGTGACGGCCATCATCGGCCCGACGCTCTCGACCGAAGCGGTGGCCGGCGCGCCGGTTGCTCAGGAAGCGGGTACGCCGATCCTTGGCGTCAGCAATACGGCCAGCGGCCTGCGCGAACTGATCGGCGATTTCTACTATCGCAACAGCCTGCCTGAACAGGTTGTGATTCCCGGCACGGTTGCCCAGGCGGTTGAACTTCTTGGGCTGGAGCGCGTTGGCGTCCTTTACGGCAACGACGATGACTTCACCCTGAGCGGTTACGACGTATTCGTTCAGGCGCTGGAAGACAACGGCGTCGAAATTCTGGGCGAGGAAACCTTCGCGCGGGGCGACGTCGATTTCAGCGCGCAGTTGACCAATCTCATCGGCCAGAACCCTGACGCTCTGGTTGCCTCGGCGCTGGCGGCTGAAGCGACTCAGATCATCGTTCAGGCCCGTCAGTTGGGGTACAACGGCCCGATCATCGGCGGTAACGGCTTCAACTCGCCCGCCGTCATTCAGAACTCGGGCGAAGACGCCGAAGGCCTGATCGTCGGCGGCGCGTGGAATATCGGCAACCCGAACCCCAGCCCGAGCAGCGTCATTTTCGCCGCCAACTTTGAGGCTGTCGCCGGTTACCCGCCGGATCAGTTCGCGGCGCAGGCGTACTCCTTTATACAAATACGGACCCCCGAAACCGAACTAAACTGCGTATG
>QGUR01000480.1 GCA_003242205.1 Chloroflexota bacterium
CTGCTGCACGCCGCCCTGCGCCAGACACTCGGCAACCATGTCCAGCAGCGCGGTTCGCTGGTCGCGCCCGACCGCCTGCGTTTCGACTTCGCCCACGACGCCCGCCTGACGCCGGAACAACTCCGTCAGGTGGAAACCGAGGTCAACGACATCATTCTGCGTAACTATCCGGTCGTCGCCGTCGAGAAGCCGCTGGCACAGGCACGCGAAGAAGGCGCGATGGCGCTCTTTGGCGAGAAATATGGCGAGCAGGTCCGCACGATCACGATTGCCTGCAACGGCGACCGCTACAGCTACGAACTGTGCGGCGGCACGCACGTCAGCGAAACCGCCGAGATCGGCCCGTTCGTGATCGTCAGCGAAGGCAGCGTCAGCGCGGGCATCCGCCGTATCGAAGCGCTGACGGGCTATGGCGCGGTGCAGTACATTCAGGATCACCTGCGCCAGTTGAACCGGCTGGCGGCGCAGGTCGGCGCGACGCCCGACACCCTGAGCGAGCGCATCGAAGGCTTGCAGAACGAACTGGCGCAGGCGAAGAAGCAGATCGAGCGGCTTCAGCGCGAGCAGGCGCGGTCGCAGTTTGACAAGCTGATGCAGCAAAGCGAGGCCATCAACGGAGCCAAAGTGCTGATCGCGCAACTGCCGGAGACGCCCGTCGATACCCTGCGCGAGATGAGCGACTGGTTCCGCAACGCAGCCGGCAGCGGCGTCATGGTGCTCGGCACGGTGACCGATGGACGCCCGCAGCTCATCGTCGCAGTCACCGACGACCTGACCAAACAGGGGCTGCACGCGGGCAACCTGATCAAGCAGATCGCCCAGATCGTCGGCGGCGGCGGTGGCGGCAGGCCCACCATGGCGCAGGCTGGCGGCAAGGACGCCTCCCAGCTTCCGAACGCGCTCAAGGCCGCCCGCGACCTGATCGCACAGGCGAACCTCACATCCTGACCGCCTCTCCAAAACGAAGAAACGTGTTTTGGAGAGGGGAACTGGAACAGGGGATATCCGTTTGCAGGGGCGGCGCGCTGCGTCGCCTGACTGAGCATTCCATCTCTAAATCGCGCGCTTTAGCCGATTTGGAGTGTGCAGCAGCGGGGGCCGGGGCACGAGGCCGCAGGCGCGGGAAATGAGGTCATACGCGCTCCTGACCACGGGGAAAGCATGAGCAAGAAAGCCGAATACCTGCAACTGGAACCCAGCGACGATGTCACCACGGTACGCGACCGGCTCTCTTTCCTGCGCGGCAAGCGCGTTCTGCTCATCTGGCCGGAGGATGGCACGGTGCTCACCCGCAAGCTCGACCTCGTGCTCATCCAGCGAGAGGCCATCCGCAACAATATTCGTCTGGCCATTGTCACGCACGATCCGAATGTCATCAAGCAGGCCAGAGAACTCAACATCAGCACGTTTGAGACCATTGGCGCGAGCGAACGCGGGCGCTGGCGGCGGGGCAAGTCGAAAGTCTTTACCTCACGCGACGACCGCCCGGCCAGCGAACCCGACCCCAAAGAACTCAAACCCGTCGCTACCCGCGTGAAGGAGACGCCGGACGACGACGATGAACCGGCGTCGCGGAGCAGGCTGGGCCGCATTATCGCCCTGCTGGTCCTCATCGTCGTTGCGCTGGCAGCGGCGGCGCTGCTGGTTCCGGGCGCTGTGGTAACGATCATGCCCGCGCGCAGTCTCATTCCGGCGGAATTGCAGGTAATTGCCGACCCTGCCGCAACAGACGTCGATATCGAAAACCGGGTGATCCCGGCGGTCACGATCCGCGTCGAAGTTGAGGAAACCGGCACGCTGCCCACGACCGGCACGCAGGCCGTATCCGGCATTCCGGCAACCGGCTCGGTCGTGTTCATCAATCAGACCGACGCCGAAATCGAAATCCCCGCCGGCACGACGGTCAGCACCAGCGCCGGAACGCCGATCTTCTTCCAGACCACCGAAACCGCATTTGCCCCGGCGCAGCTTGGCGGGCAGATCGAAGTGCCAATCGAAGCGCTGCCCGACTCGATCGGCGAGATCGGCAACGTCGAGGCGGGCCTCATCAACACGATTGCCGGCCCGTTGGCAGACAGGCTGACGGTCCGCAATATCGCGCCCACCAGCGGCGGCGAAAGCCGGACCATACTGGCCGTCAGTCAGGAAGACCGCGACCGCCTGCTATCGACGTTGCGCCAGCAGCTTCAGGCCCGCGCCTATATCGCGATGGAAGCACAGCGCGCGCCGTCGCAGTCGATCATTCTGGAAACCATTCGCATTGCCGAAACGCGCGACGAATGGATGACATGGAGCGCGGACGTTGGCGAGGCCGCCGACACGCTGACGCTCACCATGCGCGCCGTCGTCGAAGCGAGCGTCATCGACGAGGCGCTGGCCCGGCAGATCGCCCTCGCGGCGA
>QGUR01000176.1 GCA_003242205.1 Chloroflexota bacterium
ACCAGAATCAGATCGACCATATGCAGGATTTCGCTCAGCGCCACGGCGGGTGTATGCGGATTGATCGCCACGCCCGCAGCGCAGCCAAGCGACCGGATCGCCTGTAACGTCCGGTGCAGGTTCGGGCAGGCTTCGACATGAACGCTGATGCTGCTCGCCCCTGCTCCCGCAAAAGCGTCGAGCAGGTGGTCGGGTTCGACGATCATCAGATGCACATCGACCGGCAGGCTGGTTGAGCGGCGAACCGCATCCAGAACCACCGGCCCCATGGTGATATTCGGGACAAAACGCCCGTCCATGACATCGAAGTGAATGCGATCCGCCCCCGCTTCCTGCGCGTCGCGAACCTGCTGGCCAAGACGGGAAAAATCTGCGGCCAGAATCGATGGCGAAATTTGCAGGCGGGGCCTCACCGGCAGCTCCTTTGGTGCAAACGCATAACAACACAGTTTGCCAATGTTACCTCAAATTAACCGCGAAGGGTTGCCGGCGCAAGCTTACGCCATTTCTAACGCCCCTTCAGCCTTCGCGCGGAGATAGGTTATACTCAGGCGCATGCAATGGCCTCCTGTATGAAAGCTGAGGACAACGATCATGGAATACAGAAGACTGGGAAGCGCAGGCGTAAAGGTCAGCGCGATCTCTCTTGGCGCGTGGCTGACATACGGCAGCAACCTTGTATCCGAAGAGCAGGCCGCCGCGTGCATTCGCCGCGCCATCGAACATGGCATCAATTTCATCGACGTGGCGGATATTTATTCGGAAGGCCGCGCCGAAGAAGTCGTCGGGCGCGTGATCAAGGATTACAAGCGCAGCGACCTCGTCATCAGCACCAAAGCCTACTGGCCCATGAGCGACAACATCAACGACCGGGGCCTGTCGCGCAAGCATATCGTCGAATCGGTCGAGAAGTCGCTGAAGCGCTTTCAGACCGACTATATCGACATCTTTTTCTGCCACCGTTTTGACGAGGAAACGCCGGTAGAGGAAACCGTGCGCGCCATCGATGACCTGATCCGTCAGGGCAAGATCCTGTACTGGGGAACCAGCATGTGGAATGCGGCCCAGCTTCAGGAAGCGCTCTGCGTCAGCCGCATGGTGAATGCCAACCGCCCGGTTGTGGAGCAGCCCGAATACAACATGCTCGACCGCGACTTTGTCGAAGGCCAGCTCGATCAGTTCGCGCTCGCCAACGGCATCGGTCTGGTCGTGTGGAGCCCTCTCGCTCAGGGTATCCTGACCGGCAAATACAACGATGGCATCCCCGAAGACAGCCGCGTGGCGCTGATCGACTGGGTGAAGGAATACGCGACGCAGGACAAGCTGGACAAAGCGCGCGCGATTTCGCAACTGGCGGCTGAAATGGGCGTCACGCCGGCGGCGCTTGCTCTGGCATGGACGCTCAAGAACCCGGCGGTTTCCAGCGCCATCACCGGCGCATCCCGCCCTGAACAGGTCGATCAGAACGTCAAAGCGCTGGAAGTCGAGATCACGCCGGAAATCGACGAGCGGATCGAGGCGATCCTGCAAAACAAGCCGGTTGTGAAGAAATACGGCTGAGTCGAAAAGAGGTGCTTGACAGCGATTCTAAATTCGTGCTAATCTGACTCTGGCTGCGCGATCAGACTGCATGACGCGCGGTACACCACAGAAAGGAGCATGGCGCAAAATGAGCAATAACAAGCCCTTCGCCATCGGGTTCGCACTCGGGATCACGCCTGTTGGTGTGGCCGATTCCCTGTCGCATTGCGCCTGCTGCCTGATTACCGCTCCGTAGCACCTCTACAGCCGGAAGATCAGAAGCCGCGGGCGCGCCCCGCGGTTTTTTTGTTGTCGTGCGTGTTCAAACGCGCGGTAACGTACACGAACCGTGGGGAGACAAACGCCCCGCGGTTTTTCGCGTCGGGCGTAGCGCGCGAACCGGGCCCTGCGCAGCCGTCCAACTAACCTACCTGAACGGATGTCCGGGGCACAGCGAAGGTGATTGGGAGAAGATAGGGAGGTAGCGAAGGCTTACCTTTCGTCAATCAGCACCCGACAAAGAACCAACGCACAGAAACGAGAAAACATGATGCATCCGAATATGATCCAGATCAACCAGGCACGTATGAACGACATCATGCGCGCAGCCAACCGGCAGCGCATGGCGCGTCAGGCGCTGGGCATCCGCGCAAGTATCTGGCTCCGTCTGGCGGCCCGCATCGGGTACGGCATGGTGGTCTCCGGCGAATATCTGATCGCGCATAGCCAGCAGGCCGCGCGGAACCGGCGCACGGCGGAACATGCCGCCATCAAACTCGCATAAAGCGCTACGAGGCCCTTCCGGCGACGGCAAAAGAACGCCGGAGGGCCAGCACACTCGAAAGAAAAGTGGAACACGATGGACATCAAGGAAGCAGTCAAAAACGAGCGCACAGCCCTTGTTGTGAACGATGTGGTCAAGTCGTTTCACCAGCCGAAGCCTTCACTCTGGCAGCGCTTGCGCCGCCAGCAGCCCGCCGTGAACGGCAAGAATGGCGGCAAGCGCCCGGTCATCGCGGTCGATCACGTCTCGTTTGAGGTCAGCCGTGGCGAAATCTTCGGCGTGCTGGGGCCAAACGGCTCCGGCAAATCGACACTCATTCGTGTCATCTCGACCCTGCTGACAGCCGATCAGGGCGAAGTCCGGGTCTTTGGACTGGACATCACGCAGCACGAGATGGAAGTCAAGCGCATGATCAACCGGGTGTCGGTCGATGCGGCCTTCTTCAAGAAACTGAGCCCGATGGAGAACCTGCTCTACGGGGCGCGTCTGTACGGGGTAACTGGCGCGGAGGCCCGCAAAAAAGCCACCGAAATCATGCAACGGCTGGAACTGGATCCGAAAACGTACACCGAGCCAATGGAGGAGATGAGCCGGGGTATGCAGCAGAAGGTGGCAATTGCCCGCGCCTTCCTCACCTCGCCCATCCTGCTGTTGCTCGACGAACCGACGACCGGTCTGGACCCGCGCTCGAAGCGTGAAGTCCGCGCGTTTGTTGAAGAACTGCGCGACGTCCACGACGCGACCATCGTCATCACGACGCACGACATGGAAGAAGCGGAAGCTCTGTGCGACCGTGTAGCGATCATTCACGACGGCAAGGTTGTGGCAATGGATACGCCGGCAGCCTTGAAAGCCAAACTTCCACGCAACGGCCACGAACCAACGCTCGAAGACGTCTTCATGAGCATGACAGGCAAGGCGCTTGTTAACCATGATGAAGTCGAACCGGTGCTGGAAGAAGTGTGACGCACATGAACGATCAAAAGCACAGGTGGACGCCATGCAATGGCAACAGAACCGTCAATATGGGACGTTTGAACCGTATGACTTGAATCTGGAGTACCGCCGCGAACTGATGCGTCAGGCGGAACATGCGCGTTTGCTGCGCCTCGTCCGGTCAACGCAGCGCCAGCCGGGGCTGCATCGCGCCGTGATGGCGTGGTCGGGCCGGCGTCTGGTGGCAGTGGGTCGCTACCTGCTGAACCTGGCAGACAGCGCACCGGAACCAGCGAACGCTCACCAGTCGTACCTGCGTTAGGGCCGGAACAGGCGGGGCAATCCGCCTGCCCGGCCGGATATTTAGGGAGAACCAGACCGTGTCTGCAGCAAGTATTCGTGTCAATCTACTCCAGTCATACGCCTTCTTAGCGCGTAACTTCCACCTGACCAAGCGATACTGGGGCTGGGAAGTCGTATGGCTGATTTATTCCATCTCTAACTCGCTGGCGGTGACGTTCATCGCTGCCGGTTCCACGGCAGTGACCGGCGAGAGCAACATCAATGTGCCGCTCTTCACCATGTATCTGCTGCTCGGTACGCTGGTGTGGCACTTCCTTTCTGGCATCTTCAACGCCGTGAGCGAAGTCATCGCCTGGGAACGCTGGGAAGGCACAATTGAATATACGCTGATGGCCCCCGTTCGCCGCAGCGTTCACCTGATCGGCCAGACGCTGTACGCGGTGATCTGGAGCCTGACGACGACCCTGATCATCGGGCTGGTGACAAGCCTGTTCTTCGAGCTTGACCTGTCGCAGTCTAACCTGATCGGCGCGCTTGTCATCCTGCTCACCGGCAGCCTTTCACTAATCGGCGTCGGTATCGTGGCCAGCATTCTGCCCCTGCTCTATCCTGAGCGTGGGGCGCAAATGACGCACATCATCCAGGCGTCGTTCCTGCTGGTCTCCGGCGTGTACTACCCGATCTCGGTGCTGCCGGGATGGATGCAGGCCCTTGCAAAACTGTCGCCGGTCACCTACGTGCTCGATGGCATCCGTGCCGCCATCATGGACGGCGCATCGCTGGCCGCGCTGGGACAGTACATCGTGCCGCTGCTGCTGTTTGGCGCGGTTACCATCCCGGCCGGCATCTGGGCGTTCACGACCGCCGAGCGTTATGCCAAGCGCACGGGACGCCTGAAGCGGGTCGGCTGATGATGGACGTTCCGAAATTACGCATCACGCCAGCCAGAAGAAAGCCCTTTGCCCTGACGGCAGGGGCTTTTCTGTTTCCCGATTTGCCCGCTATGATGGAATAACCCGCAGGTCGCGCAGCCGGAAACGTATCCAGAGGCAAACGACATGGATGTGACCTTCTTTCAATCGAGGGCGGACTTTCGCGCCTGGCTTGAACAGCACCACGACAGCGCGAAGGAGCTACAAATCGGCTTCTACAAGGTCAAGTCGGGCCAGACCGGCATGACCTATGAGGAAGCCATCGAAGAAGCGCTATGTTTTGGCTGGATTGACGGCAAAGGCAAGCGGATCGACGACCACAGTTACACCGTCCGGTTCACGCCGCGCAAGCCGCGCAGCATCTGGAGCGCCATCAACATCGAGCGCGTCGAACGGCTGAAAGCCGAAGGCCGAATGCATCCCGCCGGGCTGCGGGCCTACGAAGCGCGGGACGCCTCGAAAACCAACCTGTATTCATATGAAAACAAGGATCGCGAGCTGGACGAGCGCTATGCCGAACAGTTGCGGTCCCATCCCGAAGCATGGGCGTTTTTTCAGGCGCAGGCCCCATCCTACCAGCGCTCCGTGAAGCACTGGATCATGTCAGCCAAAGCCGAGACCACGCGACAGCGCCGGCTGGAAAAGCTGATCGAGGAATCGGCGCGGGGCGAACGCCTTGCCCAGTTCGTCTCTCCGGGAAGGCGAAAGTCCAGCTAATCCTGCCCCTGAGCGCCTTCGGGCAACCGGGAAAGCGGCTGGCTCTGCAGGTAGATTTCGGCCTCTTCCTTTTTGATCTGGTCGAAGATCCACTCGTTCAACTGAGCGCACAACTCGGCGCTGAGCAGAAAAATCGACGCCAGCAGATAGGCCCAGAACATAAGGACAATGACGGTGGCGATGCTGCCATAGACGAACTGGAAGTTGGCCAGATTGTCAAGATACCAGTTGAAACCGGCTTTGAGCAGCTCCCAGCCAACCGCCCCGAAAATCGACGCCGGCCAGACCGCGTCCCATTTGACATAACGCGCCGGCACATAGCGGAACAGCACGGCGAACATCACCATGTCGATGGCAAACGGCAGTGAGTAGCTGCCGATGAGCAGCCACGGGCTGGGCCGCTCCAGCGACAACGCCTCGACCAGCCGCAACACGCCCGACAAAATGAACGATGTGGCGATCAGCAACATAAGGAACAGCGCCATCGCCAGCGCAACCAGCCGCTGCCGCCATAGACTGCGGCTCGACGGCACGTGAAAGATGATGTCGAGCGCGTTGGTGACGTTGGTGAACAGCCCCAGCCCCGACCAGATCAAACCGGCCACGGCAATCAGGCCGAACGAGCGCCCTTGCTGGAGCGCCGCCGAAACATTGGTTTCAAACAGGTCCAGTGTCTGTCCGGGCAAAAAAATTTCGAGGCCACGCCGGATTTGTTCTTCGGCCACCGTCGGGCCGAGAATGCCGCTGATGGCGACTGCAACCAGCAACGACAGCGGGAAAATCGAAAATACCGCGTAATAGGCGAGCGCGGCAGCCTGCCGAAGTCCGTGCCGGAAGAAATTCGCCAGAGCCCGGTTCACATAGCCGGGTAACGCCCGCGTCGACGCAGGCAGACCCTCCCAATGCCCGGACACACGCTTCATGAATTCATCAAAGTGCGATCTCAACATGCGCGTGCCTGTCCAGTTCTGCTTGTTCGGGACGCTGATGGGATATTAACCTTACTGCGATAGTCATGCCAATCGTGCTAGGATTACGACAACGTTATTTCACATCATCGCATTATCTGCACGTGGAGCCGTTAACATGCAAAACCTGCAGTTCGAGGACATCCTCCAATTGCTCAGCTTGGGCACAGGGATGGATCTCATCTGGAGCATCTTCCTCTATCTTGTCTTTTTCCTCGGCCTCATCACCATCTTCACAATGCCCGATAAAAACATGATCCCGACCCTGCTAACCGCAGCGGTGCTCCTTTTCGCCATCATCGCGAAAGTCAGTCTGGCGGCATCCGATCCCATTCTGGGACGCCGTGAATTTGGCATGATGGTCATCAATGTCGGCATTGCGGTGCTGCCATTTCTTGTCGCCGGCACGATCCGCGCCGGCAAGGGCCGCAAGTCCGGGCCAGTCGCGCCGGCAATCCTCGGCGGTATCTTCGGCACGATCTACATGATGATGTATCTGATCTTCGTCATCCGCGCCTGAAGTCGCGCAGCGCCGCCCAATCAGCATCCGCCGATCATGCGCCTGCTCTCACTGACCCTATGCTGGGCAGCAGGTATCGTCACCGCCGCCGCCCTGCCCGCTATTTCACTCCGGTTCTGGCTTGGCATCGCCATTGTTGGCCTCTTGCTCACTCTGGTGTGGCGGCGGCAGCCCACCGCGCGCTGGAGCGCCCTGTTGCTGGTCATGTTCGCGCTGGGCGCGGCACGTCTGGCGCTGGCCCCAGCAGACGCGGATCTGTTGCGCTTCGTCAATCAGGGCGGCCTAACCGTCGAAGGTCTGGTCATCGCGCCGCCACGAATGCGCGATACGACGCTTCAGGTTGATGTCGCGGTTGACGCAGTCCTCCGCAATGACGCGCGGATCGCGACCAGTGGCCGGGTTCGCGCGCAGGTCGCTCCGTCCACGCCGGTACGCTACGGCGATCGCGTGCAGGTCACCGGTCTGCTGGTGCTGCCGGGCGAAAGCGACACCTTTTCCTATGCCGGCTATCTGGCCCGCCACGGCATCTTCAGCCAGCTCGTGCAGGCGTCGATCCGCGTCCTCAGCAGTGGTCACGCCAGCCCGGCGCAGCGCTTTCTCGTCGATGTGCGGGAACTGGCCGCCGAGCGCATCGCCAGCGGCCTGCCAGAGCCATACGCCAGTCTGCTAACAGGGATTCTACTCGGCGACGAAAGCCGCGTCGCCCCTGAAGTGGCAGACGCTTTCGCCGCCACCGGCGCGGCGCACATTCTCGCGATCAGCGGCTTCAATATGGTGATCATCAGTCAGGCGGCCAACGCGACGCTCCGCCAACTCAGGCTCGACCGGCGTCTGAGCGCGGCGCTTGCCATCGGGTTTATCGCCGTCTATACGGTGTTCGTGGGCGCGAACCCGGCGGTCGTGCGCGCCGCGATCATGAGTAGTCTGCTGATTACCGGCAGCCTCTTGCGCCGCCGCACCTATGTACCGGCATCGCTTGCCTTTGCCGCGCTGGTCATGTCGATCGCCGATCCATTCGTGCTCTGGGATGTCGGCTTTCAACTCAGTTTGGGCGCAACCTTCGGCCTCGCGCTGTTTGCCACGCCGCTAAGCCAGTGGATCGACACTCAGGCAGCGCGGCTTCTGCCGCGACCGCTGGCGACGGGGACAGCCACACTGATCACGCCGTCACTGGCGACCAGTTTGGCCGCTCAGGTGCTGGCCGCGCCGCTGGCAGCCTACTATTTTGGCCGCCTGTCACTGGTGCTGCTGCCGGTGAACCTGCTGGTATTGCCTGTTCAGACGGCGGTGCTGCTGCTTGGCGGCGGCGCGACGCTGATCGCGCTCGTCGCGCCTGCGCTGGGGCAGGCACTCTACTGGCTAGCCCTGCCGCCGCTGGCATGGACGACCGGCGTCGTCCGCCTGTTCGCCCACCTGCCCATCGCCAGCATCGACCTCGCCATCGCGCCGGAGTGGATGACGACTTACGCGGCCACGCTGCTGGTCGCGGCCATGGCCCATGCCACCAGTCCGGGCTGGCTTTCGCAGCTAGCCAGTCGCCTGAACCGGCAGCGACTTCTCCCGGCGCTGGCCGGCGTGTATGCCCTGCTGCTGGCGCTGGCTGCCGGTATCGTGCTCAGCCGCCCCGACGGCAGGCTTCATGTCTGGTTTCTCGATCAGGGACACAGCAACGCCGTGCTCATCCAGACGCCGGGCGGCGCGCACCTGCTGGTCGACGGCGGGCGCTATCCGTCGCGATTGCTTGCGGCGCTTGGCGACCGGCTGCCCTTTTACGACCGGACGCTGGAAATGGTGGCCCTCACCCAGCCCGATCCGAACGAATACAGTGCGCTGCAGGAGGCCGTCAGGCGCTACGACGTTCGCCTGCTGCTCACGAACGGGCAGCCCAGTCTGGAAACTGAGTTCGTCTCGCTTCTGGAAACCCTTGAAAACAGCGAGCAGGTTGCGCTGCGCGCGGGCAACCGGATCGTGCTGAACGATGGCGTCGAAATCGACGTGCTCAACCCGGTGAGTAAACCGGCGCTCGGCGCGTCGCTCGACGCCAACAGCCTCGTCCTGCGCCTGTCTTATGGCCGGGTATCTTTTCTGCTCACCGGGGACCTGAGCGCGCCAGCCCAGGCGGCGCTGGCAGACGAGCTGCTTGTTCCGCCGGCCACGGTGTTGCAATTACCTCAGCATGGCGCAGCCCGTTCGCTGCACGCTGCATTTCTCGCCGCCGTGCAGCCACAGGTGGCCGTTGTGCAGGCTGATCCGGCCAACCGCCGGGGCGACCCATCCGCCGACACGCTGGCACTGCTCGGCGAGACGCCAGTCTGGCGCACGGACGAGGCCGGCACAATTCACTTCTGGACAGACGGCGAGTCGTTGTGGGTGACAGGCGAGTAGGCGGCAAGGATGAACACGTAACGTCCCTGTCGCGCTCATGCTCTCCTCCGATGTGGCTGTCCTGCCAAACAAAAACCGCTCCTGCTGGCATAATGCAGCAGGAGCGGGGTCAAACAGAGGAATTGCCAATCGAGACTAAAT
>QGUR01000177.1 GCA_003242205.1 Chloroflexota bacterium
CCTTTTCGCGGTGCTTCCTACTCAGACCCGAGTTGCCCCCGGTCAAAGGCCTCCCGCCCCACCTCCGCCACAGGGGTCGCCCCTCCTTCAACTGCACGTCGGCGGCGCGCGACAACAGATCGTCAGTATGGCTGTAGGCAATCGCCGACAGCGACTTGATGCTGCACGGCGCGACGATCATACCGATGGTTTCAAACGAGCCGCTGGCAATAGCAGCGCCGACATTGCCCGGAGAATAGACAACATCCGCCAGTGCCTCGACCTGACGCACCGTATAGTCCGTTTCTTCGAGGATGGTGGCGCGGCCAACACCGGTCATGACCAGATGCGTTTCGATCTCCGGGTCGCGCGCCAGCGCTTCCAGCAGGCGAATGCCGTAGATCACACCCGACGCGCCGGAAATGCCAACGATCAGTCGTTTTGCCATAAAAATCGCGTCATTTCTGTTCGGTTCGCCGTGAACGCTTTAGGCGTGTGGCTTATAACCCCAGTGTACGGCCATCGTGCCGAACATGAACGTCCGGTAGCGCACGTCGCGAAAACCCGCCGCCTCCATCAACCGCACCAGTTCTTCCGGCGTCTTGAAGGCCTGTGTCGACTCGGGCAGATACTGGTAGGCTTCGGGATGGCTGCTGATGACGCGGCCCAGAAACGGGATGACATAGCGCAGATAGAACTGAATGAACGGTCGCAGCAGGTTGCGTTTGGGCGGCGAGCTATCGAGCACGACGACGCGCCCGCCCGGCTTCAGCACGCGCATCTGCTCGGCAAACGCGCGCGGAATGTCGATCACGTTGCGAATGAGGTATCCCTGTGTCACCGCGTCGAAAGTGGCGTCGGGAAACGGCAGTTGCAGCGCGTCCGCGCCCAGCCAGCGAACGGCATCGCCAAGTGGTTCGCGCCGCCCCACCAGCATCATCGGCAGCGAAAAATCCGCCCCGACAACCCACAACTGCCCGACCTGCCTGAGCGCCTCAAAGGCCACATCGCCGGTTCCGGTTGCCAGATCAAGCAGGCGGTCGCCCGGTTTGAGCGCCGCTTTTTCGACTACAAAGCGCCGCCATTTCATATCCTGCCCCAGCGTCATGAGGCGGTTCATCAGGTTATAGCGCTCGGCGACACGCCCGAACATATCGCGCACGTATGCGGCGCGCTCCTGGCCTTGCAAATGCGTCATCGAATGAAAATCCCCAGTAGCACGCCGGCAAACAACACCACGGCGACATAGGCGTTGAGGTTGAAGAAAGCGAGGTTGAGTTTCGACAGATCGTGCGGTTTGACCAGACTGTTTTCATAGGCCAGCAACCCGGCGACGACGATCACCGATAGCCAGTACGGCCAGCCCAGCCCGGTCACGCCGCCGAGCACGACGAGCGTCAACACGGTCAATACGTGGCAAACCCGCGCCAGCCAGAGGGCATTGGCAATGCCGAAATCCGCCGGCCACGAGTGCAGGCGCTCGCGGTGGTCGTGCTCAACGTCCTGACAGGCGTAAATCAGGTCGAAGCCGCCGATCCAGAACGTCACCGCCAGCATCAGCAGCCAGGCCGGCAGATCATCCCCCGTGAACAGGCTGCCCCGGACGGCGACCCAGCCGCCCATCGGCGCTAACCCGTCGGTGAAGCCGAGCACGAAGTGACAGAGCGGCGTAAAGCGCTTGGTGTACGAATAGCCGATCAGAAAGACCAGCGCGCCGGGGGCCAGCATGAGCGCCAGCGGGTTCAGCAGCGCAGCGGCAACCACCAGCAGAACCGCCGAAATAGCGGCGAATAGCACGATTGTGCGCGGGCTGATCGCCCCGGTCACCGAAGGGCGGTTAGCCGTGCGCGGGTTCGTGGCGTCGAAACGACGGTCGGCCAGACGATTGACGGCGAACGCCAGCGTGCGCGCCGACGCCATCGCCACCGTCACCCAGAAGAACTGGTGAAAGGTCGGCAGCCCGTTCGCCGCCAGAATGACGCCCACATAGGCAAACGGCAGCGCGAAAATCGTGTGCTCGAAACGCACCAGATCGAGGAACAGGCGTATTCTCGCAACCGGCGAGGTGTCAGGTAACGGTGTCTGTGTCGCGCGGGCCATCGCAGTCCGTCTCCTTCAGCGCCCTACAGGTTGCCAAGGCCATATTCGGACCAACGCGCCGTCACCCGTTCGACCACTTCGGGCGACATGGCCAGTTCTTCGGGCCAGCCGCGCGGGTGTCCGTCTTCCGGTCCTTTGGTCGTGGCGTCAATCGCAATCCGGGTTCGCGGAACATCAGGGCGCATGTCATAGGGATCAAACATCCCCCGCTGCAAAATCACGTCTCGCCGCCAGTCGACATTGCCGAGCACCCGCCACGCCACATCGGAAAGGTTGCTGAAATCCACACCGGCGTCGAGGAGAAGCACGTCCTTGTCCGGCGCGATATCCCAGACGATGCGGACCGCTTCTTCCGGCGTGCAGCGCGCCTTGTTCAGGCCGACGATGACCACGGCATCGCGCCAGCAGCGCCAGTTCGAAAACGCGGCGCTCATGACGACCTCGTTCACCGGCACGGGATCGGGAAAAGGCGCGCGCTCCGGCTTGCGCGTCGCGTCCACACCGATCTTGCCGCCGAAAGAGTCGAGAATCGCCGAGTGATCGAGCTGATCGACCGGGCCATCGACGATCGTCACATCGCGCCGCCAGTCGACCGTTTCGAGAATACGCTGCGCCACGGCTTCGACATTTTGAACGTCAACGTCTTCATCGACGACGACGATGGCTTTCGCCAGCATCATCAAGCCCAGCCCCCATAGCCCGTACATGATTTTCTGGGCATGGCCGGGGAAACGCTTTCTGATGCTCACCAGCACCAGATTGTGAAAGACGCCTTCCGGCGGCATATTGACGTCACGGATTTCGCCCATAAACAGCTTCATGAGCGGCAAAAACAGGCGCTCGGTCGCCTTCCCCATCCAGACATCTTCCATCGGCGGCTTGCCGACAATCGTCGTGGGATAGATGGCGTTGCGCCGGTGAGTAATCGCCGTGACGTGCATGACCGGAAACAGGTCCCGCGGCGTGTAAAAGCCGGTGTGGTCGCCGAACGGCCCTTCCAGACGGTGCTCGTTCGGGTCAAACCAGCCCTCGATGACGAACTCGGCGTGGGCCGGCACTTCGAGGTCCTGCGAGACGCACTTCACAAACTCGACCGGCCTGCCGCGCAGCCAGCCCGCCAGCAGATACTCGTCGATGTTCGGCGGCAGCGGCGCGGACGCCGCCCAGATGGACGCAGGATCGCCACCCAGCACAACGGCGACCGGGATTTTCGTGCGCCCCGCCTCAACGCCCGACTGCTGGTGCTCGCGCCCGCCCTTGTGTCGCTGCCAGTGCAGCCCAAGCGTTTGCCCATCGTAGACCTGAATGCGATACATGCCCACATTGCGAATACCGGTCGCCGGGTCACGCGTGATGACCTGCGTGAGCGTGAGGTAGCGCCCGCCGTCATGCGGCCAGCATTTCAGGACCGGCATCAGGTGAACGTCGGGGTTTTCGGTGATGACGACTTCCTGTACCGGCGCGGACCGAATCATCTTTGGGCCAAGCCCGATGCTGCGAAGCGCGCCGAACACATCGCCGGCCCGGCTCAGCATCGGCCCCAGGCCGCGCGGCAGCCGGAGGTCGATCAGCCGGCTCAGGCGGACATTCAGCTCATCCAGATCGCCGACTTCAAAGGCCATCGCCGCCCGGCGCGGATTGCCGAACAGATTGATGACGAGCGGAAATTCGCTGCCTTCGACACGCTCAAACAGCAGCGCCTTGTTCCGGTGGTGTGGTTGCTTGGAAATGCGATCCGTGATTTCGGTGATTTCCAGTTCGGCGCTGACAGGCGTCGAAACGCGCACCAGTTCCCCGGCAGCCTCAAGCCGTTCGATGAATTCCCGTAGATTTCGATAGGCCATTCGCGTGGCATCCTCGTGGGCGACAGGCATGCGAGCAGGCGCGATTATAGCACAGCCACCTTCACGACGTTCAGATTGTGTTGAACGACACAATCGGCCTGTTTCGACGCAACATATCGCCGCCACACTCCGGGTTATACTTGGGCAGGATTTTCGCTCCGGGCATGGGACGAGCCCGGAACCGGGACGTTTGACGTTTTCCGAAAGGTCAGAACAGGCATGTATTCCGTGAATCTTTCCGGTCGTGTCGCACTCGTCACGGGCGCAGGCAGGGGTATTGGCCGCGCGCTGGCGCATGGCCTCGCCGAATGCGGTGCTATCGTCGCGGTCAACGATATCGACGCCGAAAGCGCCCTCATGACGACGGCGCTGGGCCGCGGCGAACTGAAACCCTATCCCGCCGATGTCGCCGATCCGGCGGCCGTCCAACGCATGATCGACGAAATCATGACCGACTACAACCGGCTGGACATTCTGATCAACAACGCGGGCATCGAGCCTACTGCCAGCGTACTGGAAATGACGATTAACGAGTGGCAGCGCACGCTCGACGTCAACCTGAGCGCAGCGTTCTATACCAGTCAGGCGGCAGGTCGGGTGATGCGCGAAGCGGGCCATGGCGTGATCATCAACATCGCGTCGATTGCCGGGCACAACATCCCGCTCAAGGATCGTTCGGCGTATGTCGCCAGCAAAGCGGGGCTGGTCGGCTTCACGCGCGAGTGCGCCCGCGAATTCGCCGCCTACAATATCCGCGTCAATGCCATCTGCCCCGGCGTGATCGAAACGGAAATGACGGCCAAACGGCGGGCCGACGAGGCGCAGATGGCCAAATGGCTGGCCGATATTCCTCAGGGCCGCCTCGGCGTGCCGGAGGACGTGCTTGGGCTGGCGCTGTTCCTGTGTTCGGACGGCGCGCGCTATATTACCGGACAGGCCATCAACGTCGACGGTGGGAAAGTCATGTTGTGATGCCTCCGGGTAAGGAAAACAGCGTGTGTCTACGGCGGCCTCAAAAGGCCGCCGTGTCGTGCCAGCCGAGTTAGTTCAAATAAGGCATCCTTGCGTGTGCGACGACCAACGACGCCAAGCCTTTTGCTAACGGGATGGTGTCGGAACCCTATACTTTTGGGCCATTCGTTAGCGCACGCTATATCCCTATACTATAGAAGCGGCTTTTTTCTGAGGAGATTGTTACATGAAGATTGTCTTGACGCTCATCGTGGTCGCCATGTCCTTTGGCCTCATCAGCACGCCAGCTCTGGCGCAAGAGAACGCGGTGACGGCCGTCATTACCGACCCGAATCCGGCGCGACGCTTCACCATCACCGATCAGCCGGTTGTGGTCAGCGGTACGGTGGAATTCGATCCCGAACTGATGCAGTACTGGAAGGTCGAGATCAAAGGCAACAACCGGCGCTCGTACATCGGCGAAGACCCGTTGGCGCGCACGTGGGCCTACAACTGGGTCACGCTTGACAGTACGCGCACCGATAGCGTTAACAACGGGCCGCTCGCGGTGATCCCGGCCTGGCCTACCCTGTCGGAAGGCAACTGGCAGCTTCGTCTGGTCGTCGTCGGTCATAACGACGAATTCCTGAGCGAACAGGTTGCGGAGTTCCGCGTTCGCATCCCCGAAACCGATCCGGTTTATGTCAATATCACCCACCCGGCGGCCACCGGCGTTTTGAGCGACAACTCGGTGCGCGGGACCCTGATCCTCAACCAGTTCGTCAGCGCCTACCGCGTCGATCTGCTTGGCGGGCCTTACCTGCGCTGGACAACCGTCGCCGGTCCGTTCAGGAACAACACCGGCAACCCGACTCAAATCCATGACGACGTTATCGCCTCTATCTCCACGCTGGAGTCCTTGCCGCCGGGGCAGTACGAACTGCGACTGGTTGTCCTTGGGCTGGACGGCCAGCACATTCAGGAGCCGACGCAACTGCGCTTCAACCTCGGTTCGGGCGGCGCATCGAACCTGCCTGCGATTTCGATCACCCGCCCGCGCGTGCGTAGCGGCGGCATCGACATCGAAGGCAGCACGCCCCTGATCGGCTCCGTCACGCTGCCGGAAGGCGCGGCCTATTATAAGGTCGAGATCAAGGACAATTTCGATCCGGAAGACAACGAAGACAACCAGCCGGTCCAGTTTCCTGAATGGACGACGATCAACACGACCCATTCGGAAAGCGTCAGCAACGGCGTGATCGAAACCATCCCCGCGCTCGTGCCGGGTGAATACCTGTTGCGAATCGTCATCGTCGCGCCGGATGGCGAGTTCGTCGGCGATCCCTACGAAATTGAACTCACCGTCGAAGCGGATTAGCCGGACAACTGCCGCTAGTATCTGGCGCGCAAATAAAAACGCCCCCGGTTTCAGTAACCGGGGGCGTTCCTGTCTCTCAACCCGCAACCAAACGCTATGCATGCGGGCGACGCGCTTCAATCGCGACCCAATCGCCCATGGCGCGTTGCCGATACGGTTCAAGGCCGCACTTACGTAACGCAGCCTCAATTTCGGCCACCTGTTCCTGAATAATGCCGCTGAAAACTGCAACGCCGCCGGGACGCACGATTTCGCCCAATCCTTGCTCGCTCATGTTCAGGATGATTTTGGCGATCAGGTTCGCGGCGACGAGATCGAACCGGCGGGCAGAGCCAAGCACCGTATCCAGACTGCCTTCCTGCGCCGTAATCCGGTCGCTAACGCCGTTCTGGGCGGCATTTTCAATCGTCGTGCGAACCGCAATCGGATCGTTATCGACCGCCAGCACGTGAGCCGCGCCCAGTTTTGCCGCGGCAATCGCCAGAATGCCGGAGCCACAGCCGAGATCCAGCACCTGCGCCCCCGGTTGTGTCAGGTCTTCCAGCGCTTCCAGACATAGATGAGTCGTCGGGTGTGTGCCGGTGCCGAAAGCCATGCCCGGATCAAGGGCCACCACGATATCGTCAGGACCGGTTTCCACATCGATCCACAGCGGGCGAACGAGCAGCCGGCGGCCCAGCCGCACCGGGTGGTAATGCGCTTTCCACGCCTCGGCCCAGTCTTCCTCGGCCACCTGCCGGTAGACAGGCTGTGGCATGGGATACATCAGGTTCATATATCCCAGCGCCGCTTCAAGGTTGGCTTTCTTCGTTTCAAGTTCGTCATCGACCGGGAGATAGGCGCGAATGATGAGTTTTTGGGGCGGCGGCAGTTCGTCATCGCTCCAGGCGTCGGGCATGATGCCTTCCTGTTCGATGGCGACGCCCTGATAGCCATAGCGCTGCAACACTTCCGCAGTCGCTTCCGCTGCCTCACCGTCCACCTGTAGCGAAACTTCGAGCCAAGCGGACATTTAGGACGTCTCTCCGCCGAACATATCCTTCACCCGGTCAAAGAAGCCCTTGCCGTTGCGCTGCGGCTGAACTTCGCTGCCCAATGTCTTCGCCAGTTGTTCGAACAGCCGTTGCTGCTCTTCAGTCAGGCGAGTCGGAATTTCGACCCGGATGTAAACCAGCTGGTCACCGCGCCCGGAATTGGTGCCGTCGCTACGCAGTCGCGGCACGCCCTTGCCGCGCAGACGGAATACCTTGCCGGTCTGTGTACCAGCGGGAATAACCAGTTCGACATCGCCATCGACGGTCGGCACGATGACCCGGTCGCCGAGCGCCGCCTGAGCGACGTTGATGTTCAGTTCCAGAATAATGTCGTTGTCGCGCCGTTTGAAGTATTCGTGTTCCTGCACCTGCACCACGACATACAGGCTGCCGGACGGCGCGCCTCTCTCGCCAACATCGCCCGCGCCGCGGATTTGAATCTGCACGCCATCCCGAACACCCGCGGGAATATCCACCCGCTCAGTGCGATAGCGGCGTACCCGTCCCGCGCCGCGGCATTGCTGGCATGGCGTCTCAATCACCTCGCCACGTCCGTTGCAGCGCGGGCAGGTCGCCACCTGAACCATCGGCCCGAGGAAGGTCTGCTGAACCTGCCGCACCTCGCCCGTTCCGGCGCACTGCACGCAGCGTACCGGGGTGGTTCCCGGCTCGGCGCCGCTACCGTTACAGGCGTCACAGATTTCCAGCCGTTCGTATTCGACCTCTTTGGTCGTGCCAAAGATGGATTCTTCAAACGTCAGCACGACGTCGACACGCCGATCCGCGCCGGCACGTGGCCCGCGGCGGCGGCTGGCGCGTGCCCCACCGAAGCTGCTGAAGAATTCCTCGAAGATCTCTTCGAAACCACCGAAGCCGCTAACGCCCACGCCGCCATTGAAACCGCCGCCCTGAACGCCAGCGTGGCCGAAACGGTCATAGCGTGCCCGTTTCTCGTCGTCAGACAGCACTTCGTAGGCTTCGTTGATCTCTTTAAAGCGTGCTTCCGCATCAGGATGCTGGCTCACATCAGGGTGGTATTCACGCGCCAGCCGCCGGAATGCGGATTTAATTTCCGCTTTGCTCGCGCTTCGAGAAACTCCAAGAACCTCGTAGTAGTCTCGCGCCATCGTCGTGTCCATCATCAAAGCAATGATCTAAGCTTACAACAGAACGAAGTCGATTGTAAGCCGGGAAGCTCACCCCCCGGCCCCGTTCTCACCCTGGAATTGCGGCGCGGAGAGCCAGACACAATCAGCCCGTGTTTCTCTCCTGCCAGACAACCTGTTTTCCGTTGTGAGACAGGGGCCGGGAATAGGTGCGAGGTGAAGTTACGCCTCGGTAAATTCGGCGTCAACCACGTCTTCGCCCGAGTCGCCGCCCTTCGAGCCTTCCTGCTGCGAGCCAGACTGCGGTTCACCCTGGCCCGGCTGGCTATAAAGGCTGGCGCCCAACGTCTGAATGTAGCGCATCAGTTCGTCGGTTGCGGCGCGAATCTGCGTGACATCGCCGCCTTCCTTGGCCTTCTGCACCGCGTCGATCTTCTCGCGCGCCTGCTTCTTGCCATCTTCCGGTAGACGCTCGCCGTGGTCACGCAGCAGGTTTTCGGCGGTGAAAATCGCGCTGTCGGCCTGGTTCATTGCCTCGACCTGCGACTTGCGTCTGGCGTCTTCCGCGGCATGCTGCTCGGCTTCCTTCACCATGCGCTGGATTTCCTCTTCCGACAGACCACTGCTGGCCGTGATCGTGATCTTCTGCTCGCGGCCCGTGGCTTTGTCGCGCGCGCTCACATTGAGGATGCCGTTCGCGTCGATGTCGAAGGTCACCTCGATCTGGGGCACCCCGCGGGGGGCAGCGGAAAGCCGCCCCAAAAAAAAAGGCCAAACGACAGTTTATG
>QGUR01000178.1 GCA_003242205.1 Chloroflexota bacterium
ATCTATTTTTTTTTTTTCAAGCGAAAAACCGGAAACCGAAGTCAGTTCGGTTCCGGGGGCCGCGGGATTGTATACCCGAACCTGCACCGGACGTTACAGGCGATCCGGTCGCTTGGCTGCGCTGCGGGCGTGGCGATCAATCCGCATACACCCGCCGTGGCGCTGAGCGAAATCCTGCATATGGTCGATCTGATTCTGGTGATGACGGTGAACCCGGGGTTTGGCGGTCAGGCGTTCCTGCCGGAAACGCTGCCGAAAATCCGGCAGTTGCGGGCCATGTGCGACGCAGCCGGGAGGGACACGGATATCGTCGTCGATGGCGGCATTAACGAGGAAACCGCCGCCAGCGCCATCGAAGCCGGGGCCAATGTGCTGGTCGCCGGCACCGCTGTTTTCAGCGAGCGCTTTTCTGTGGCTGATGGGTTGGCCCGCCTGCGCGCCGGGCTGGAAAAACAAAAAAGCCGGTAGTGACCGGCTCTCGCTATGATGTATGAGATGGTTTACGCCTTGGCAAGGGTCTTGATGCACTTGGTGCACAGTTTCTTGCGAACGTATACCCCGTTTTCCAGAACGCGCACACGCTGGATGTTTGGCTTGAACATACGGCGGGTTGCGCGCATGGAGAAACTGCGATGGTTACCAAACATCGGCCCTTTGCCGCAATTTTCACATTTTGCCATGAGGTTGCCTTCGCTGCCCACACTGTCGAATCTAACTGGCTGATGCTACCATAGCGCTACGCCTATTTCAAGGGCAACGGGCGAGCGTTGTCGCGTGCGAAACCTCAGCAGGCGAACGATTTGTGTCTGACGGTGTTGTTATTTGTGATTCGTTAACACAAGTGGGTAAACAATGGAAACCGAAACGATATCGGGCGTCGCGCCGCATACCAATCGAGTCTGTGACGGTTATCTCCTCAAGCGGCTGGCGCGTGGAGCACTGATCTGGCTGGATCAAAACTACGAATATGTCAACCAATTGAACGTTTTCCCCGTGCCGGATGGAGACACCGGCACCAACATGCTGCTGACGATGCGCGAGGCATACCAGCAGGTCGAGCATCTGGACGAGGATCATGTCGGACAGGTTGCCGCCGCGCTGGCGGATGGCGCGCTGAACGGCGCACGAGGCAATTCCGGAACAATCCTGTCACAGCTCTGGCGCGGCTTTGCCGATGGCCTGCGCGGACACGACGCCTTTGAAGCGCATTCGTTTGTGGATGCCTGCCGTCAGGGCGTGGCGATGGCGTATCAGGGCGTCAGCACGCCAACCGAGGGCACGATCCTGACCGTCGCGCGGGATGCGACCGAAGCGGTCGCCCGGCGCATCGAAGCCGGCGAACGTGATCTGGTCATGATCCTCAAGACGATGGTCACGGCGGCGCGCGCCTCGCTCAAACGCACGCCGGACCTGTTGCCGATTCTGCGCGAGGCGGGCGTCGTTGATTCGGGCGGGCAGGGCTTTGTTTACATTCTGGAAGGCATGTTTTATGAGGCAATCGGCAAGCCTCTGATCGCCCCGCCGCGACCGGCTCTCTCGCCCGTGCAGCAGGCGCAGGCGCATTGGGAACGGGCGCTGGAACCCGATGACGAAGAAGGCTACGGCTATGACGTCCAGTTCCAGATGCACGGCACAAACCTCAATCTGGAGGCAACGCGTCGCGCCATCGAAAGCATGGGCTGGTCGGCGTGTGTCGTCGGCAACGACCGGCTGATTAAAGTTCACGTTCATGTTCACGATCCGGGTGTGCCGCTCAGCTACGCCATTGCTCAGGGCGTGGAGATCGACGATGTCGTCGTGGAGAACATGCAACGGCAGTATCGCGAGTTCGTGCGCGATCGTAAAAACCGTGAGGAACAGGCGAACGCCCGCGTCGATACGGTCGCGGCAATTGTCGTCGCGCCGGGTGTCGGGCTGCGGCGGCTGTTTCAGGAAGAGCTGGGCGCGGCTCGCGTCATCAGCGGCGGCCCGACGATGAACCCAAGCATCGGGGATTTTCTGGAGGCGATTCGCGCGCTGCCAAACCGCGAGATCGTGCTGCTGCCCAACAACAGCAATGTCATTCTGGCGGCGCAGCAGGCTGCCAGTGTGGACACCGGCAAAACCGTGCGGGTGGTTCCCAGCCGCTCGATACCGCAGGGCATCAGCGCGATGCTGGCGCTGTCCAATCTCAATGGCGTAACCTGCGCCGATGAAGCGCAGGCAGCGATGAAGGCCGCGCTGAATGACGTTCTCAGCGCTGAAATTACGACCGCGTCCCGCGACGCCAGTCTGAATGGCGTTTCCGTGCGCGAGGGACAGTACATCGGTTTGCTTGAAGGTGAAATGGTCGCCGCCGGGGATGACGTGCGCGCCGTTCTGCGGGATGTGCTGGTGAAAGCCGAAGCGGACAAGCGCGAGCTCGTTACGTTATACTATGGCAACAATACGCATAGAGGGCAGGCGCAGGCGCTCGTGGACGACCTGGCCGGCGACTTTCCTGACCAGGCGTTTGAAGTTATCTACGGGGGGCAGGCGCTGTATTCCTATTTCATCGGCATCGAATGACAGGCGCTGATGCAACACGTACACATCGTTACCGATAGCTGGGCGCATTTCATCAGTCCCCATTTTGTCAACCAGCATCCGGTGACGGTGGTTCCAAACCGAATTACCATTGCCGGGAAGACCTATCGCGAGGGCGTCGATCTCAATGCTGAAGACGCTCTGCGATTGTTTGCGCGCACGCCACGGGCCCCCACGGTTCAGCCGCCGACGGAAGCCGAGTATCTGGAAGTGTATAACCGGCTGGCACGGCAGGCGCGGGCGATCATCTCGATCCATGCTTCGCGCGAGATTTCCCCCAGTCTGGGGATGGCGCGCCGCGCCGCGCAGCAGGTGGCAGGCAATTGCCGCATCGTGGTGGTTGATTCGGAAACGGTGTCGGTGGGGCAGGCGATGCTGGTGCGCGTCGCCGTGCGCGCTGCTCAGGAACAGGACACGCTGGAAGATGTCGTGCGTGTCGTTCGGGGGGCGGTGGAGCGCATCTACACCGTGTTTTATACCGAGAGCATGGACTATCTGTTGCAAAGCCGGATCATGTCGCCTTCGCACACCATCCTCGGCGCAATGCTAGGGATCAAGCCATTTCTGTCGGTTGAGAATGGCCGGCTGCAACCGATGGAAAAAGTCAGAACCCGGGCGCAGGCAATAGAACGTCTGGTCGAATATGCGGTAGAATTTAGCGACATCGAGGATATGGTCATCCTGCAGCACAAGCCGTTTATGAGCGAGCAGACGCGCATGTTGCAGGAACGGCTGGCGGTAGAGTTTCCGGGCCGTCATTTTCCGTATGGCATGTATGGCCCGTCACTTGCCGCTCTGATCGGCGCGGACGCCACTGGTCTGGCGATCCTCGAAAGCGAAATCGAAAAGGACGATGATGACTTCTTCTAAAATCCGTTTTGTTACCGACAGCACGTGCGATATTCCGCCGTCGCTGATCGCACAGTATGAGATTGGCGTCGTGCCATGTTATGTGAACATCGGCGACAAAAGCTATGTGGATAACGGCGTCGAGCTGGTGCGCGAAGATTTCTATCGTGACATGCCGACGTTCGAGCCTAAAGCGACGACGGCTGCGCCGCCTCCGGCAGTGGCCGAGCGCATCATCCGCGAGACGTTTGAAGGCGCCGATCATCTGTTTGTCATCTGCGTTTCGAGCAAACTGAGCGCCGTTTATAATTCCATGCGGCTGGCCATCAGCGGGCTGCCGGAAGATCGCGTTACGCTGATCGACAGCGGCATGACGACCATGGGGATGGGCTGGCAGGTGCTGATCGGCGCGGAAACCGCCGCCGAAACCGGCGATGTCGGCGCGGTGAAGGATGCCATCGCGCGCGTACAGGCGCATGGCAAGCTGTTCGCCGGCCTGAACACCCTCGAATATCTGCGCGCCAGTGGCCGTGTCAGTTGGGCCGCGGCCAGCATCGGCACGCTGTTGCAGATCAAACCGATTGTCACCGTTGTCGATGGCGAGGTCGTGTCTGCCGGGCGCGTACGTACGTTTAACCGCGTGATCGACCAGTTGGCCGAGCTTGTGCGGGAACAGGGGCCGCTGGACCGGCTGGCGGTTTTACACACGATGAACGAGCAGGGCGTTCAGGCGCTGCTCGACCGGCTTGACGACATACTCCCGGCTGATGTCCTGATTTCGACGGTCACGCCGGTGGTGGGGACCCATGTCGGCCCAGGGGCGCTGGCGGTTGCGCCATTAAGCAAGAGTTGGAGAAATTAGGTCACTATGCCTTCGGCGTTGGAGACACTGGTCAAAATCCTGAAGCTCGAACGTGAGCAAGGGTACAAGAACAGCGCGGTGATCGGCGGGCTGGGCGCGTTTAGCGACAAGTGGACGGCCGATGCCTATGCTCAGGCCAAACGCCCGGAACACAAATTGCTGATTGATGAACTTCACGTGCTGCTGCGGCAGTATGAAGCTACGGAAGACCGTAACCAGCGCCAGTCGTCGATCAGCTACATGCTCGATCGGATCACCGGGCGCGTGCCACCGCCGCCCGAATACCAGCCGCCACCAGAGCCGGAAACCGCGGCTGAGGAGACGGCGGCAGTAGACGAGACGTCGGATCGAACGGCCGAACAACGCCGCGATCGGGGAGC
Organism: Chloroflexota bacterium; assembly: GCA_003242205.1. GTDB lineage: Bacteria > Chloroflexota > Anaerolineae > Aggregatilineales > Phototrophicaceae > ZC4RG36. The sequence goes on from QGUR01000178.1 coordinate 4,657, forward strand.
GCAGAATGAAGGCCAGCGCCGCGACCGGCAGCCGGAGCGTGAGGCGCGCCGCAGCCAGAAATCGGGCGGTCGCAACCAGCCGCAGGGCAAGCAGCAGCAAGGTCGCAAGCCCGATCGCGAAAGCGGCAGCGGCGGTGACTTCACCGCCGACGGCGACGCCTTTGACTTCTCCGGCGCGAACGGCGGCTCCGGCACGATAACGCTCGACCTGCCGCCGGCCCCGCGACTGGCCCGGCCACCGAGAAAACCTCGCAAGCCTCTCGATCTGGAACAGGCCGAGGCCGTGCTGCGCGAGATCAACCAGCCGGTTGGCACGCTGAAGGGCGTCGGCCCGCAGCGGGTGGAGCAACTGGCGCGCCTCGGCATCCATACCATCCGCGATTTGCTCTTCTATCTGCCGCGGCGCTATGACGATTACACGACCATGCTGCCCATTCGCCGGCTTCCGCCGAACAAGACCGTCACCGTGGTCGGGACGGTCAAACAGGCGGAGGTGCGAATCGGCAAGGGCAATCGCCGCGACTATTACATTCTCGTTGACGACGGTTCCGGTTTGCTATCCGTGACGTTCTTCGGGCAGGGCTGGCTTGGCAATCAGATCAGGCCGGGCATGCAGATCGTGCTGCGCGGCGCAACCGAGATTTACCGCGACCGGCTGCAGATGACCAATCCCGAATGGGAGCGGGTCGATGTGGACAATCTGGTGAAGCCAGCCATCGTGCCGGTCTATACGTTGACGGACGGGCTATCCGCCGGGCAATTCCGCAAGCTCGTGCGTACTGCGGTTGAACGGTACGCGGATCGCCTGCCGGATTTCACGCCGGAGGCGACGCTGGAACGCGCCGATCTGGCCGAACTGGGCTGGACGATACGCAACCTGCATTTTCCTGAGAGCTTCGACCATCTCAACCACGCCAAGCGACGTTTCATTTTCGACCAACTGTTGATCCTGCAACTTGCCGTGCTGGGGCAGCGGCGGGAATGGCAATCGACGCCAAGCGTCCGCCTGACCGTGGACGATGACTGGCTGGAGGCGTTCCTGACGGCGGCGTTCCCGTATACGCTGACGGGCGCGCAGCAACGGGCAATCGCCGATATTCGCGCCGATATTGCGCGTGAAGTGCCGATGAACCGTCTGTTGCAGGGCGACGTCGGTTCGGGCAAGACGGCGGTCGCGATCACTGCACTGGCGATGGCGTTCGCCAATGGCCGGCAGGCGGCGATCATGGCCCCGACCGGCATCCTTGCCGAGCAGCATTACCGCAACATCGAAAAGACGCTGCGCTCCATGCCCGGTGAGCGGCTTCCGGTCGTGGCGCTGCTGACGAGCAAGCTCACCAACAGCGAGCGCGAGGCGGTCTATCGCGGCATTGCCGACGGTTCTATCGACATCGTGGTCGGCACGCACGCGATCATACAGGAAGGCGTGCAGTTCAACGATCTGGCGCTGGCGATCATCGACGAACAGCATCGTTTCGGCGTCGAACAGCGCGGGGCGCTACGCGGCAAGGGCACGAACCCGCACCTGCTGGTGATGACGGCGACGCCGATCCCGCGCACGCTGGCCCTGACGCTCTATGCCGATCTCGACCTGTCGATCATCGATGAAATGCCGCCGGGCCGCATCCCGATCCAGACGCGGGTGATCGAGCCGCACCAGCGCGAACGGGCCTATAACTTCGTCGAAGGCCAGCTTGAGCGCGGGCGGCAGGCGTTCATCGTCTACCCGCTGGTTGAAGCGTCGGATAAGGTCGAGGCGGAATCGGCGATTGAGGCCTTTGAGAAACTCAAGCAAGTCTTTTACGAATACCGCGTTGGCCTGCTACACGGGCGTATGAAGCCGGCGGAAAAAGACGAGATCATGGCGGCGTTCGCCAACAAGGAATTCGACGTGATGGTGACGACATCGGTGGCGGAAGTCGGCGTCGATATTCCCAACGCCAGCGTCATCATGATCGAGGGCGCGAACCGCTTTGGTCTGGCGCAGCTCCACCAGTTTCGCGGGCGCGTAGGGCGGGGCGGGCATGCGTCGTATTGCCTGCTGGTTTGCGACACGAATGTTGATCAGGCGCGCGAGCGGCTGGCGGCGCTGGAACAGACGAACGACGGCTTTAAGCTGGCGGAAATCGACTGGAAGCTGCGCGGGCCGGGCGACCTCGTCGGCACGCGCCAGAGCGGAACGGCCTTGCTGCAATTTGCCGAGGATATGAAGCCGGAGCTGGTCGAACTGGCGCAGCGCGAAGCGCGCACGATCTATGAAGAAGACCCGGAGCTTCAGGCCGAGGCGCACCAGTTGCTGCGGCGGCGGGTGATGGCCGCGAGGGACGAACGTAGCGATTTGAGCTAGGCCCTTAACCTCCTGCTTTTAAACAGTCCCTCTCACGTTTGAGAGGGACTGTTTCTTTTCACAGAATTACGTGTGATCCCTGATCTCGTGCGGCACGTAGGGCGCTTCGAGCCGCGCGATTTCCTCTTCGCTCAACTTGATGTCGAGGGCGGCGATCAGCTCGTCAAGCTGGTGCATCTTGGTCGCGCCGATGATCGGGCTGGTGACGCCCGGCTTGTGCAGCAGCCATGCCAGCGCGATCTGCGCCGGTTTGACGCCGCGCTCATTGGCCACCTCTTTAACAGCATCCACCACGTCAAAATCGGCGTCCGAGTAATACAGGTGGTGCGCGTACTGATCCGTGCGCGCGCGGGTGGTTTCGTTCTTTTCGCGCGTGCGGTTACCCGCCAGAAAGCCGCGCGCCAGCGGACTCCACGGAATGATACCGATGCCCTGATCAATGCACAGCGGGATCATCTCTCGCTCTTCCTCGCGGTAGACGAGGTTGTAATGGTTTTGCATGGAGACAAAACGCGCCCAGCCATGCTTTTCCGAGGTGTAGAGCATCTTCGCGAACTGCCAAGCGTACATGCTGCTCGCGCCGATGTACCGCGCTTTGCCGGCGCGCACCACATCGTTCAGCGCTTCCAGCGTCTCTTCGATAGGCGTCTCGTAGTCGAAGCGGTGGATCTGGTACAGGTCGACGTAGTCGGTTCCAAGGCGGCGCAGCGACGCATCAATGGCGTCCATGATGTGCTTGCGCGACAGACCGCGGTCGTTCGGCCCCGGCCCCATCGGGTTGTAGACCTTGGTGGCGATGATGACGTCCTCGCGCCGCGCAAATTCCCGCAATGCTCGCCCGGTCACTTCCTCGCTCATGCCGTTTGAATACATATCGGCGGTATCGAAGAAGTTGATACCCGCTTCGAGCGCGCGTCTGATGAATGGACGGCTTTCTTCTTCGTCCAGAACCCACTCGCGCCAGGCCGATGAGCCATAGGACATCATGCCCAGACACAGCCGGGAAACCTTCAGGCCGGTATTGCCAAGTCGTACATATTCCATAGGCACTCCCTGTGTGTTCGCAACGGATATAGTAAACCGATCCGAATGTCGACGCCAATGACGGGCTTGGGGCTGAGCCGTGGAGGGCTGGCGTTCGCTAGAGGTCAATGCGCTGGGATGCGGGAGAGCGGGCGACGCACCGCGTCGCCCCTACAGGTGTTCGCGGTTCGGGATGCCCTCTCTAAACCGGATATGGTTTGGAGAGGGGGCGGTTGGAACCTCATCCCCCGGCCCCTTCTCTACGGCGCGCTTTTCGCCGTGGAGAAGGGGAGCCTGCGCGTGCGGGCAAAGGCGTTGCGACGCTGCATCCGTCTGGTTCCCCCTCTCTAAACCGGACACGGTTTGGACGAAGCGAGTCGGCGCAGCCGACCAAAGTCGAAGCGTAGCGAGACCGCGCAGGGGTTAGGGGGTGAGGTTCTGGCGTTCGCCATAGGTCAGGGGTGCGGGAGAGCGGGCGACGCACCGCGTCGCCCCTACAGGTGTTCACGGTTCGGGATGCTCTCTCTACGGCGCGTTTCTCGCCGTGGAGAGGAGGGTAGGGGGTGAGGTTTCAGCCTTCGGTTTCGCGCTGGCGGCGTTTGCGCTGCACGCTGGCCTTCAACTGGCCGCACCCTGCGTCGATGTCGATGCCGCGCCGGACGCGGATCGTCGCCGGGACACCGTATTCGGAGAGGATGTCGATGAAACGCTGCGCCGCGATGGGGTCGGAGGGCGCGCCGGCATACCCGCTGGTCGGGTTAAGCGGGATCAGGTTGACGTGGCAGAGCAGGCCCTGAAGCAGTTTGCCCAGACGGTGCGCCTGTTCCGGCGTGTCGTTTTCACCTGCGATCAGCGCCCATTCGAAGGTGATGCGGCGTCCTGTTTTCTCGACGTAATAGTGGCACGCGCCGATCAGCTCCTTCAGCGGGTAGCGCCGGTTGACCGGCAGCAGGGCGCTGCGCTCCTCGTCCGTCGCGGCGTGCAGGCTGACGGCAAGGCGTACCTGCAATCCCTCGTCGGCGAAGCGGCGGATCGCCGGCACCAGCCCGACCGTGCTGACGGTGATATGCCGCCCGCCAATCCCGGGGTCCCCCCTTAGGCGGCGTACCCCCCCAAGCGGGGCGCCGTATTTTTGAAATCTCCTC
>QGUR01000481.1 GCA_003242205.1 Chloroflexota bacterium
AAGTAAAACGAGAAGCCACGCCTTGATGGGGCTGCCCCTCCGGTTTTCGGTTAGTCAAGAAACAATAAGACCAACGTGGTGTGTGAAAAATTGCGCTTAACTGGCTACAATCATCCCCGTTATCGTTGGAGGACGTGCTGCAAGGGCGCGTCCTTTTCACGCGTCAAACGCACGCCCTGTTTCATAGGAAGGGATAAAGGATAATGGCTCGTAGTAAAGTGACTGTTGTTGGAGCTGGGAATGTCGGCGCGACCTGCGCCCACTGGATCGCCACGCGAGAACTGGCCGATGTTGTGCTGATCGACATTGTTGAAGGGCTGGCCAAGGGCAAGGCGCTCGACCTCGCCGAAGCTGCGCCTGTCATGAAATACGACCTGAAAATCGTCGGCGGCAACAATTATGAGGAGACAGCCGATTCCGATGTCGTCATCATCACTGCCGGTGTGCCGCGTAAAAAGGATCCGGTGACGGGACAGTTTCCCAGCCGCGATGAACTGGTAAAGACCAACCAGAAGATCGTGGGCGAAGTGGCACGCCAGGTGGCGAAGTATTCGCCGAATGCCGTCATCATCGTGGTTTCAAACCCGCTGGATGCCATGTGCCATGTAGTGCTGCACGAGAGCGGCTTCCCGCCGGAGCGCGTGGTGGGGCAGGCGGGCGCGCTGGACACCGCCCGTTACAAGGCGTTTTTGGCCGAGGCTCTGGGCGTTAGCGTGCGCGATATTCACGGTATAGTGCTGGGTGGTCATGGCGACGAGATGGTGCCGCTGCCACGCCATACCTCGGTTGCCGGCATTCCCGTGCGCGAACTGATTGAAGAGGATAAGCTGCAGGCGATCATCGAACGCACGCGTAAGGGTGGCGGCGAGATCGTGAGCCTGATCGGTGTCAGCGCGTGGTATGCGCCTGCTGCGGGCGCGGTCGAAATGGCCGAGGCCATCATTCGCGATCAGAAGCGCGTCATCCCTTCGGCGGTGTATCTAACGGGCCAGTATGGCTATAACGGCCTGTTCGTCGGCGTTCCGGCAGTGCTGGGCGCGAAGGGCGTCGAGCGCGTGATCGAGATGGAACTCAACGACGAAGAGAAAGCGATGCTCGACAAGAGCGCTAACGCCGTGCGCTCGGTCGTTGAGGTGTTGGGATATTAGCCTTAACTAACCGGGCCGGGATCATGACCGGCGCGGGTTAGTGCTGCGGGCCTGGCAGCGCCAGGCCTTGCAACGGATGTCGTTTTCTACCGGAACAGCTTAAACCACTCTGCCTCCCCTCTCCCAAGTCCGGGCTGAGGGGAGGGAGTGAGGGTGTATGACCAAACGTTTGATTGAGCTTCCACCCGGCGTGGCTGTCGTCGCCACCGACCTGCACGGGATGTGGGAGCCGTATCGTCGTATTCGTGACACTTTCCTCAGCATGCGCGAGCGTGGGGATGCCCAGACGCTGGTGCTTTGTGGCGACCTGATCCATGCCGAGCGCCCGGATGAACCTGACAACAGCCTCGACATGTTGCTCGATGTGATGCGCCTGCGCGACGAGCTTGGCCCGCAGGCTGTCGTCATGCTGCTGGGAAATCATGAACTGCCGCACATTTACAGCATTTCGCTGGCGAGAGGCGACACGGTCTTCACGCCCGCATTTGAAGCCATGCTGGCGGAATTGGGCGACCGTCGTCAGGAAGTGATCCAATTTTTGGCCGACCTGCCGCTCTATGCGTGCACAGCCGCCGGCGTTCTGCTGACACATGCGGGCGCGGCGCAGGCGGTTGCCCTGCCGGCGGCGCTGGCGCAACTTCTGGAAATCGACCATCTGGCGTTACTGGAAGTGGTCGAGGAACAGCTTCAGGAATTTGGGCTGGACGAGGCGCGAGCCAGTTACGAACGGATCATGGGCAGTTCGTACGAGCGCGAAGCCCGCGAGTTGCTAGCCGTCAGCGGGCCGGATGACCCGCGCTACTACGATCTGTTGCGCGGCACGCTGGCGACGAGCAATAACCACTTGTTTGATCTGCTGTGGGCTGCGCTCTTTAGCCGCAACGAGCAGGAAAACGGGCAGAAGATGTATGAGGCGGTGGTCGACCGCTTCCTCAAATCCGTGTCCGATCTGGCGCCATACCCGCAGCGCGTACTGGTGTCCGGTCATATGGTGACGCGCGGCGGTTACATGCTGGTGGGAGAGAAGCAGCTTCGGTTGTCCAGTTACGCGCACGCCCGGCCACGTGAAGCGGGCCTGTACCTGCTGCTGGATACCGAGCGCCCGGTACGCGTGGCTGCTGATTTGATCCCCGGGCTGAGGCCGGTTTTCCCTCAGCACCGGTAGGGGAACATTACCGGGCTGCTCAACCGAGACTGGCGTTGTAGAAGTCCGGAAAACCGGAA
>QGUR01000482.1 GCA_003242205.1 Chloroflexota bacterium
CTCTTCTCTGAATTCTCCTCTACTTTTCCCTGCGATGGCGTCGGTCGAGGCGGCTTCGTCTCTGGTCAATGAACTGGAACAGTCGCTGGAAAGCCTGCCGCTCGATAGCGAGGATACCCCGGTAGGGCAGTTGTTCGTGCCGGGAAGCTGGCGCGAACTGCTCAATCTGCCCATTCCGGGCGACAACCGGCCCTTGCAGGCAGGAGCCGGCAACACGGAAACCGTCATTATCCCGCCGCTCGACGATGGCGTGAGCGAGCTTGACTTCACGGTTGTGGACGAGCCGCTGCTTGAAGAAGAAGAAGTCGTCGCTGCGCCGGCGACGGTTGCCGCTGAAGCTCCCGCGCCCGTGGCGGAGAGCCTGATGAGCAACCTCGTGCCGATCAACATCCATGTGCCCGAGGATGCCGATATTGAAGTTGCCGAACTGGCGATCAACGGCTATCGCCTGCAAACCTTCAACAGCGGGCCGTATAGCTACGAGCTTGACACGAACATGCTGACGGAAGGCATGTACAAACTGACATTCACCGTCTCCAATACCAGCGGTGTTGTCAGCGCGGGCAGTCTGGACTTTGAAGTGATCCTGCAAACTCTGGCTGAAGATGGCCCGTCGACGCTGGCCAAATCCGGGCGGGAATCGCGGGAGAATGTTTCAGGCGCGAACCGGGTTCTGCTGATCGACGGACAGGAATCGCCGTTTGAGCTTGCGTTCAGCATGACCGACGGGCTTCGGCTGATTCAGCCCGAGGAGCCGGTTGTAACGCCGGCAGAGTCGGTGCTGGATATTCTGCGCCGGCCGATTCACAATCTGATCCCCGAACCGGTCTGGCAATCGCTGACCACGCCACGCCCGCGCGAAGCCAGCATCGTCGTGCTGCTCATGACGCTGAGCCTGCTGCCACAGGGTATCTTCACCCTCTACTGGATGATGTACTCGTGGAACAACCCCAGAGCCGCCGAACAGGATCAGGCCCCGCGCGAGTTCGCCGAGCCACAGCTATCGTTCACGGCGCTGCTTCCTGCCCGCCACGAAGAAGACGTGATCAAAGACACGATTATGGCCGTGGACCGGCTCGACTATCCCGAAGAGCTGAAGGAAGTGCTCGTCCTGATTCGCGACGACGACGAGGGCACGATTGCCAAAGCGCAGGAAGCCATTGATGAGCTGGGCAAGCCGAATATTCGCCTCGTGACCTTCAACACCGGGCCGATTAACAAGCCGCATTCGCTGAACATCGGCTTGAGGGAAGCGACCAAGGATGTTGTCTGCGTCTTCGACGCCGAAGACGAGCCACACCCCGAACTGTATAACGTCATCAATACCGTCATGCTGCGCGACAACGCCGATGTCGTTCAGTCGGGCGTGCAGTTGATGAACTTCCGTTCAACGTGGTTCTCGGCGCTCAACGTGCTCGAATACTTCTTCTGGTTCAAGTCGGGCCTGAAGTGCTTCACGCGCCAGTTCCACGTCACGCCGCTGGGCGGCAACACGGTTTTCTTCAAGAAACATTGGCTTGAAGCGATTGGCGGTTGGGATGAAGCCTGCCTCACCGAAGACGCCGATGTTGGTATCCGGCTGACGCTGGCGGGCGCAAAAATCCAGATTGTCTATGACGCGGAGTACGCCACGCAGGAAGAAACGCCTGCCAACGTTGAGAGCTTCATCAAGCAGCGCACCCGCTGGTGCCAGGGCTTCTATCAGGTGTTCTTCAAGGGCGATTGGGCCAAGCTGCCGATGTTTACGCAGAAGATGACGGCGATCTACATCCTGCTCAACTCGCTGATGCAGGCGGCGATCGTGCTGTTCCTGCCGCTCGGCGCGTATATCGCGCTGACGCAGCGGGTGCCGGTGCCGATTGCGCTGTTGTCGTACTTCCCGATCTATCTGCTGCTGCTGCAAATGATCACCAACCTGATCGGTATCCGTGAATTCACCGAGGCATATGGCCTGCATCTGCCGTTCCTCTTCCGCCTGCGTATGGCCATCGTGTACTACCCGTACCAGTTGATGATGACTGTCGCTGCCGCTCGTGCCGTGTACCGGTTGGTCAGCCAGAACCATGCGTGGGAAAAAACCGCACATTCGAACCTGCACCGTCAGGGACAGATTGTTCAGGGGCGCGCGTAACACATGAATACTCAACCCTTCGTCGATCGCAAAAGCTGGTTCATCGTCGTCACGATCCTGATTGTGGTGGCGGTCACGCAATCGACCAATCTTTTCCAGTTTCCGTACTATCAGGACAACGAGGGCACGGTTATCTCCAATTCCTGGTCGCTGATTCAGGAAGGCAAGCTGTCCCCATATACCAATGCCTATGAAAAACCGCCGGTGGACTAGCTCATCCTGGCAATCTGGA
>QGUR01000179.1 GCA_003242205.1 Chloroflexota bacterium
ATTATGCCGCCGCGACCGGATTGCAGAAACGCGAGGGCGTAACGGTCGATATGACCGATTACCATACCTTCCGCGAGATCGACCCATTCACGCCCGCCGCGATCATCGAGCTGGGCTTTATGCTGGCCGACCGCCAGATCATGACCGAGCAGCCTGATCTGCTGGCGCGCGGCATCACCGACGGCATTCTGTGCTTCATGGAACCGGGCATCGCGCCAACGCTTGAGCCATCACCCACCCCGGAGCCTGCGCCTGCGGTATAATCGGCGTCGATTGACGCCGTTTTACAGGAAACCCGGAAATTGAGCATGGTAGAACTGGTAATGTATACGCGGACCGCAGGATGTCCGTTTGTTTCGCTGGCAAAACGCGTTTTGAACGACCACGGTCTCAGCTATCGCGAGATTTTCATCGACAAGGACGATGAAGCGCGCGAGCGTGTGCTGCGCTGGACCGGCTTTCTGGCAGTGCCGACGCTGATCGTGGCGCGCCCCGGGGAAGTGCTCCCCATCGAAGAGCCTGAGCCGCTGCCCAAAGGCGCCAGCCCGCGGGGGATCAACCGCGGCGCGATGATCACGGAGCCCGGCAGAGACGAGTTAAACGCATGGCTGCTCCAGCACGGTTTTATCACTCAGGCGGAAGCAGCCGACGCGCCGTTTTAACCGGGGCGCTTGTGGATCGAGTATAGAAATTCGTTCGCCCGGCTGTTATAATGCGCCCTAGGTTGTGGAGAGGTCGCATAGTGGCTTAGTGCGCTCGCTTGGAAAGCGAGTACGGTGTAACAGCCGTCGCGGGTTCGAATCCCGCCCTCTCCGCTGTGCAAGGCGGGCAGGTCCAGCCTCGGGCTTTGGCCCGCCTTTTCTATCCGGCCCCGCGGCAAGCCCACGCTGAAAGTTGTGCTGACCCATGACCATTGACTGGCAGCGCGTTCTTCCGGTTCTCGTCTCTATCGGCATCATCGTGGCAGTCGCCATCCTCCGCCAGTATTCGAAAACGTTCGCCGCCATCGCCGCCACCATGCCGATCAACGTGCCGCTGGCGCTGTGGATCATTTATAGCGGCGCGCCAGACGACCAGAGCGGTCTGCTGCGATTTTTCGAAACGATGATCGTGGGGCTGCCGCCAACGTTTCTATTCATCGTCGTCGCCTATATCGCGGCCCGCGCCGGATGGGGCCTGCTGCCGATGTTGGGCGCGGGTTATCTCGCCTGGGGCATCGCGCTCGCGCTGATGCTGCCCCTCCGCGCGCTGTTCAATTCCTGAAGCGGCGACCGGATAAAAGGGAGATCATGTTACAAAGCCTTCAACGCCTCAGCCGCCCACAACGCCAACTGATCTTTTTTCTGGTCTTTGGCGGCATCCTGATGGCGATTGTCGCCCTGACAATCGTACTCGTCAGTTCCGCAATCAACACCGGCGCTCGCCCTCAAGCCTTCGCGATCGACGAAAATCTGACCGTGCGTGAATTCGCAACCCTACCGGATAATGACGCTTACCCGGCAGGCGTGGCCGCATATGGGGATGGCGTCTATACCGGCAGTTACGCCAGTGGGGCTATCTGGTATATCGACGGCGCGGGTCAGGTGACGGAAATCCCCGGCACGCGCGAGGGTATCGGCGCAGTCTCCGGGCTGGCGGTGGGGCCGGACGGAGCGTTGTATATCGTCGACCAGTACGACACGGATGTACGCAGCGGCGGCGGCGACGTCAAACGGCTGACACCCGACGGCACGCTGTCCGTTTTCGCGACCATCGAGGATGAGCGTGGCTTCGTGCAGCCCGACGACGTCGCGCTCGATGGCGCGGGCCGCGTGTATGTGACCGATCGAGGGCGCAACGAGGTCTGGCGTTTCGAGCCGGACGGCAGCGGTGGCGTCGTCTGGTGGACCGGCCCACAACAGGAAGCCAATGGGCCACGCCCCGCCGTGACCGGGCTGGCCTACGATGCGACCACCGACAGCATGATCCTGACCGACCCGGAAACCAACACCCTGTACCGGGTCGCCGTCGCCGATGGTTCCAGCGCGGTGCTTTACCAACATCCGGCGAACGCGGCAAACCCGCCCGGCTTCGACGGCGTGACCGTGACGCCGGACGGCACGATTTACATCGCCGCGCTTGGCCAGAACGGGATCGTGCGCTTTGAAAACGACAGCATTACTTATGTCGCGGGGCAGTTTCGCGGCTCAAGCGATGTCGACTACGCCGAAGGCAATCGCCTGTTTGTTTCCAACTGGGATCAGTCGTCGCTCGCGCTGCCGCTGGTCGAGCCGCGCCTGCCCTTCGGCATCGACGTGATCGAATTGCCATAGTTGAACCACATCCATGAATCGCCTGATAAGCTTTGATTAGCGGGCTTAAACCGGCCATTCATCACGACTGGAGCCATTGATGACCGATTCCCCTGTCATCAAACACAGGCTGGCAAACGGCCTGACGGTGCTGTTGAAGGAAGTGCATACCGCCCCGGTTGTCAGTTGGTGGGTGCTGTATCGCGTGGGAAGTCGCAACGAACCCACCGGCAAGACGGGCATCTCGCACTGGGTTGAACACATGCTGTTCAAGGGCACTGAGCAGTTCCCGGCAGGCACGCTGGACCGGATGATCGACCGCATCGGCGGCGTCTGGAACGCGCAGACCTTCATCGACTACACCGCCTACTACGAAACGCTGCCCGCCGAACACATCGATCTGGCGCTGCGTATCGAGGCCGACCGCATGGTCAACGCGCAGTTCGACCCGGAAGATGTCGAATCCGAGCGTACGGTCATTATTTCCGAACGGCAAGGGCTGGAAAATTCACCGACCTTCTGGCTCTCGGAAGAAGTGACGGCCGCTGCCTTCCGCGTTCATGGCTACCACCACGAAGTCATCGGCGACATGGCCGACCTGCTCACGATCACGCGAGATGATCTGTACGAGCACTACCGGCGACATTACGTGCCGTCCAACGCGATTGCCGTCGCGGTTGGCGATTTCGACCACGAAGAGCTGCTACAGCGCATCACGGCACTCTATGGTTCGCTGCCCGGCGGGCCAGCGCCCGACCTGTTCGTCCGTCCCGAACCGCCGCAAACCGGCGAGCGGCGGGTCGTAGTCGAACGACCGGGACATACGGCCTTCATCGAAGTCGCCTATCACGTGCCCGAAGCGGCGCATGACGACTGGTTCGCGCTCGAAGTCCTCAACAGCATTTTGTGCGGGCCTGATGGCTTTGGCGGCGGCGGGATCGACAACAAGACCAGCCGTCTTTACAAAGCGCTGGTCGAGACTGAACTGGCGACGTACGTCAGCGGCAGCATGACACCGACAATTGATCCGTTTCTCTACAGCGTCAACCTGACGGTGCGCGACGGGCGACACGTGGAAGAAGTCGAGGCGGCATATAACGCCGAAATCGAGCGGCTGCGGCGCGGTGAGATCACCGAAGCGGAACTCCAGCGCGCGAAGAAACAGGCGCGCGCCCTGTTCGCTTATGGAACCGAGCGCGTCACCATGCAAGCGTTCTGGCTGGCCTTCTCCGAGTGTTTCGAGAGCTACGAGTGGTTCGAGAACTACCTCTCCCGGCTTCAGGCCATCACGCTGGAAGACGTGCAGCGCGCGGCGAGCGTTTACCTGCGCCCGCAAAACCGCGTCGTTGGCTGGTTCATCCCGACAGGCGACGCACCGGAAAACTTCGAGGAAGACTTTGATGGCGATTTCTGATCTAACGCGGCAATCGCTGCCCGGCCCACACAACATCGTCCGGACCGTGCTGGATAACGGCATCACCGTGCTGGTGTACGAAAATCACGCCACGCAGTCGGTCGTGCTGGCCGGTTCGCTCGCCACGGGCAGCATCTTCGAGCCACCTGAAAAGAACGGGCTGGCGTCGATCACCGCCGCCTCGCTGATGCGCGGCAGCGAAACACGCACTTTCGACGCCATCAACAGCGCCCTTGAGGACATCGGCGCGGATCTGGATATTGACGCAGGCGTGCACCGTACCGGCTTCTTCGGCAAGGCGCTGGCCGAAGATCTGGCGACCATTGCCGGCATTTTGGGCGACGTGCTGCAACAGCCGGCGTTTCCCGCGGCCCAGATCGAGCGACTGCGCGGCGAGATCATCACCGGCCTGAAGATCAGGCAGCAGGACACGCGATACCGCGCCAATCGCGCTTTTCACGAGCAACTCTACCCGCCAAACCATCCCTACCACCGCAGCGTTCGTGGCACGCTCGATACCGTGCCACAGATCACCATCGACGACATCCGCGACTTTCACCGGCGACACTTTGGCCCAAGCGGCATGATCGTGGCGGTGGTCGGGGCGGTCCGAGCCGATGAAGCGATCGACATTGTGCGGCATGCGCTTGAGAGGTGGCGCAATCCCGATCAGCCGGAAGCGCCGCCGCTGCCGCACGTCGCCGCGCCCACGCAAACACAACGGCGCTTCGTGCCGCTTCCCGGCAAAACGCAGGCCGACCTCGTCGTCGGGACCATCGGGCCAGCGCGTAAAGATGCCGATTATTACGCCGCCATGCTGGCCAACAGCGTGCTCGGCCAGTTTGGCATGATGGGGCGCGTTGGCGAGAAAGTTCGTGAAGAACTCGGGCTGGCCTACGATGTGGGCAGCAGCATCAACGCCGGGCATGGCCCCGGACCATGGTCGGTGTCGGCGGGCGTCAACCCGGCCAACGTCGACCGGGCGCTGGAAGCGATTGTCGCCGAACTGGAACGGCTGGTCCGCGAGCCGGTGAGCGCTGAAGATCTGGAAAACGTGCAGTCGTACTACATCGGCCGCCTGCCGTTGCAGCTTGAAAGCAACGAGGGGATCGCCAATACATTAGTAAATATAGAGACCTACGGCCTTGGCCTTGATTACCTCCTGCGTTACCGCGATACAATCATGCGCCTGACCCGGGAAGACCTCCTGGCGGCGGCACAGCGCTATATCAAGCCGGACGCGCTGGTTGTCGCCGTGGCCGGCCCAGAGTCGCGTCCGCAGTCTGCCTCATAGACAGTCGACGCCGGGGCGCAGCCAGCCAAAAAAGCCGTACCGGCGCAAACTCTGGAGCAAAGACCCTATGAAGTTTCTGCAAATACTGGCGAGTGCCGGTCTGGCGGTCGCATTCGGAATTTCGGCGCTTCACGCGCAGGACACGCCACCAGTCACGACGCGTGACAGCGCGCCCGACCCCGCCGCCGTCGAACTGGTTGAAGTCGCCCGTGGCTTTCGCCGCCCCCTGCTGGTGACTCACGCGGGCGATGGCTCAAATCGCCTGTTCGTCGTTGAACAGGGCGGCGTCATTCACGTCATTCAGGATGGCGTGGTGCTGGAAACGCCATTTCTCGATGTTTCCGATCTGATACACCGCGATGTCTTCAGCGGCGGTTATACCGAGCGCGGCCTGCTGGGTCTGGCGTTCCATCCCGAATATGCCAGCAATGGGCTGTTCTACATCAATTACACCGACACGAGTGGCAACACGGTTGTCGCCCAGTACAGCGTGTCGAGCGATCCGAACGTCGCCGACCCGGCCAGCGCCGTGACCGTGCTGACTCAGGAGCAGCCATACGCCAATCACAACGGCGGGCATATGGTCTTTGGCCCGGACGGGTATCTCTATATCGCGATGGGGGATGGCGGTTCAGCGGGCGACCCGCAAAATAACGGGCAGAACCCGGCGACACTTCTCGGCTCGCTGCTGCGGATTGACGTCAACGAGGATGGCACGTATGCCATTCCTGAGGACAACCCTGCCAACCGCGATTCCCGGTTTGCGCCGGAAGTCTGGGCCTATGGCCTGCGTAACCCATGGCGTTTCAGCTTCGACGCTGCGACCGGCGATCTGTACATCGCTGATGTCGGCCAGAACCAGTGGGAAGAAGTGAACATGGAACCTGCCGGCAGCGCGGGCGGCCTGAACTATGGCTGGAACATCTTCGAAGGCACGCATCCGTTTGCCGGTGGCGAAGAAACCGAGGACATGCTGTTTCCGTTCGCCGAATATAACCACAGTCAGGGGATTTCCGTGACCGGCGGCTACGTCTATCGCGGGAGCGAGCTGCCCGACCTCGAAGGTGTCTATTTCTATGGCGACTTCGGCTATGGCACGGTCTGGGCGGCGTACCGCACTCCGGACGGCGAATGGGTATCCGACGTCTTTATGAACACGGGCCGCACCATCAGCTCGTTCGGCGTCGATGAACAGAACGAGCTGTATCTCGTCGATTACAACGGCGCAGTACTCAAATTCAGCCCGGCTACATAAGGCCGCCTGAACGGTTAAGCCTGACAACCAGCCTCACCCGTGACTGTCTCTCGAACGGCTCATGCCAGAAGACGGTCGCGGGTGAGGTTCCCCCGCTCCAGAATTTAACCTCATTTCTCACGCTTGCGGTTGCGTGCCTCAGCCCGCTGCTGCCTTCTTGCCCAGAACCTCACCCCCCGGCCCCTACGCGGTCTCGCTGCGTCCCCCGCCTGAAACGCGCACAGCGTCATCCCGAAGGGACGTTTCAGGCGAGGGCTGCGCGTCGACTACGGCCGGCGCAGCCGACGCGATTTGGAGAGAGGGTTAGGGAGTGAGGTTCCCTTTAGCCCTTAGCGGATGGGCGACGCACCGCATCGCCCCTACAGTTGTCCTCGGTTCGCAGTTCCCCCTCTCTAAACCGGACACGGTTTGGACGAAGCGGGTCGGCGTAGCCGACCGAAGTCGAAGCGTAGCGAGACCGCGCAGGGGTTAGGGGGTGAGGTTTTTGATTCACGCCCTGCCCGCGCTGAGTGCAGGTTACACGACTGTCGAACATCGCCCAACCGACTTGGAAAGGTTGCCGTTTCGCCATATGATTAACGGAATAGTTTGGCGCGTCTTCCTACCCGGCTGAAGGACACACATGCTCAGATTCGTGTACATTCTCACGGTCGCGATCTTCCTCGCCTTCCCCGTGGGCGCACAGGAAGACACGCAACCGCCTGACTACCAGATTTTTTCAATGCAGCAGCAACCGACGATCGAGAACGGGCAGTTCACGGTCGCATTCGGCGTTTACAACATCGGCGGTCCGGCGGATACGGAAGCGACCGTAATCCTGACCGTTGCCACAACCGGCGAACAACTGGGCATCGAGACGATTGGCCCGATTCCCGCGCTCGGCACGGAAACGGTCGAATTCACCTTCGACGCCAGCCGGTTTGAACCGGGCAGCATGGTTTCGCTGCAGGCCAGTGTTGGCATCGGCGAAGTGGAGCCGCGCGAGGGGCCGACCATCAGCAATAACACCGTGCGGATCGGCATCACCATTCCTGAGAATATCGCCGCTGCCGCCGGTGATGGCGAAGACCAGGCCGATGGGGAATCCGGTTCCGCCATTACCATTCTCGGCACGAAAATTGAAATCGATCTTCAGGATCCGCTACATGCCGGCATCGTGGCGGCGATTATCGTCATTTTACTGGTGCTGCTGTGGGTAACGACGATCATCCTGCGCCTGCTGTTCCAGAAATCGCCATCGCTTGGCCCGTGGCAGCCCCCTTACGCGATCCCGCCGATGCTCGATCCGGACTCGACAGCAGGACGCCGCCATTTGTGGCAGCCACACGCCCAGAACGACGCGCTGCTGCTCCCCTGCCAGGAAGGCACATATCACATTCGCAAACTGCTGCTCGGCACTGATGGCAAGATGCTTTCGGGCTGGCAGATCACGGCCATGCGCCTCAGCCAGTATGACATGTACGGGCGGGTAGCGCGGACGCACACCCACGCGCCCGGCGGGCTGGTGAAGCGGCTCGACCGCGCGGCGCACAAGGGCAACCTGGACCGCGAACGGGCGTTGAAAATCGCACGCCCCATCGCGCGGAGCTTTGTTAGCAAGTTTGACAAGCGGCTCAGCAAGAAGAACGCGGGCTTGCCGGTCGCGCTCGACATCCGGCTGCGCGGCACGCATGGCGACGCGCGTATTCTGTTCGAACTATTCGGCTGTCGCCGCGGCGAGTGGGAACTGATCGACCATTGGGAACCCGAGGTCATCGTGGTTCACGGCGCGATACAGGAAAACTTCACCTACACCATGTTCGGCCAGAACCCCGGCGAAACCTATCGCGAGTACCGCCAGCGGCTGGAAGATGAAGTGGCGCAGATCTTCGCTGACATGCTGTTGCGCGAGCGCGCAACCGTGACCAGCCCCGCGCCGGTCGCGCCGATCCAGACGCCTTCAGTCGAACAATTCGTCCATCACGACACGGCCCCACACCCGCCCGCCAGCTAGTCAGGTCAACGCCTGCGGCGGCAGAATGACCGCATCGACGACATGGATCAGGCCGTTGTCCGCCTCGAGGTCGGTCGCCGTGATCTGCGCGTCGTTGACATAGGCCACGCCCTCAATGCGGCGAACTTTCAGGTCGTCTCCCTGCATGGTCTTCAGGCGCTCGCGCGCCATCATGCGTTCCGCGGGCAGGCGTTCGGGCACGATATGATATGTTACCAGTGCGGTCAGGCCCTGAATGTCGGCCATGATCGTATCCACAGCGCCTTCCGGAAGGCCGGCAAAGGCGTCATCGGTCGGCGCGAATACCGTCAGCGGCCCCAACTGATTGAACGTATCGGTCAGGTTAGACGCCTGAATTGCGCTGACGAAAGTGTTGAAGCGTCCATCTTCGATCAGAATGTCAAGCAGGCTGGCCATCATGACCTCTCTTGTGCGCGCTGCCTCTGGCAGTACGGTTGTCTGGTATTGTGCGCCAGACGGGAGAAGTCGAAAACAGCCCCACCCGCCTGACGCGCTTTTCCCGAACCGGCAGATACGCCGGACGCTCATTAAGTGCCGCTGCCGATGGTCGCCATATCGACCGGAACGACAACCGCCTGCGGGTTGCCGATCGTGCCGGACAGGGCGATGAAGTAGTTGGTATTGGCCGCCAGATTCTCGCCGGCCAGATCGAAAACCACCGTGCCAGACGCGGGTTCGGCGGTTTCATCGCCCGGAACAACCGCGCCGCTGCCGCTGATGACGAAATCGAGATCAGAAGAGGCGGCTGAGACCCCCATGACGAAAGCGCCATCG
>QGUR01000180.1 GCA_003242205.1 Chloroflexota bacterium
CGTGCGCCCAGATTCGCTTCTTTGCGTTCATCGCGGCGAGGTCCTGGATCGCCTTGTGGACCTGTTCCTCGTAGATGCCAAGCGCCATGTCCTGACGGCGAATGATGCCGGTTCGCAGCACGTTGCGCTTGGCGTCGACCGCTTCGATCAGCTCGCGGTAGGACTCGGCAAAGGCCTCAACGCCGTCGACCTGAAGCTGCTGGGTTATCTGTTCGAGATTGATGCCGACTTCGGCTAGCATGTCCAGCGTTTGCTCGGCCTCATCCAGCCCTTCGCCCAGCGTGTTGGCCACCGTGCCATGATCCTTGAACGCTTTCAGCGTTTCCGGCGGCAGGGTATTGACCGTGTCCGGCCCGATCAGGTTATCGACGTACATCGTGTCGGGATAGGCGGGGTTCTTCGTGCTGGTCGAGGCCCAGAGCACGCGCTGGACGTTCGCGCCCGCCTCGCGCAGCGCGGCAAAACGCTCGCCATAGAACACTTCGCGGAAGCGCTTGTAGGCGACCTTGGCGTTGGCGATGGCCGCTTTGCCCTTCAACTGGTTGTTGAGCGTCACACGGCTGAGATCACGGCCCTGAGCGGCGCGAATGTTGTTGTCCAGCATACGATCGACGGCGGTGTCGATGCGGCTGAGGAAGAAGCTGGCGACCGAACGAATGTGGCTGATGTCTTGCCCGGCCTCCAGCCGCCGCTCCAGACCGCGAATGTAGGCTTCCATCACTTCGAGGTAGTTCCTCACGCTGAAGATCAGCGTCACGTTGATGTTCAGCCCGGCTGCCGTCGCCTCTTCGATCGCCGGGATGCCCGCCGGAGTCGCCGGAATTTTGATCATCAGATTGGGCCGGTTGACCGCCTCTGCCAGCCGTTTGGCTTCGCTGACGGTCGTTTCCGTGTCGTCGGCGATCAGCGGCGAGACTTCGAGGCTGACGTAGCCATCGCGCCCGCCCGTGCTTTCGTAGATCGGGCGAAAAATGTCGAGCGCGGTCTGAATATCTTCGATGGCGAGCGCCTCGAAGATCGAATTTGCGTCCAGATCGAGCACCGCTTCCATAGCGGCGTCGTAGTCGTGCGAGCCGACGATGGCCTTGTTGAAGATGGACGGATTAGAGGTCACGCCCAGAACGCCATCCTCGTCAATCAGTCGCTGTAACTCGCCGCTTTGAATCAACTTGCGGCTGATATTGTCATACCAGATGCTCTGGCCAAACTGCTGAACCTCTACTGGAGGATTGCCTGCCATTTATGGAACTCCTTGGTCGCAAGAGATGTGGGTTATTCTGCACCTAAGCCTTAAGCGCGGTTCCGGCAGTCCGGCGCGCCTGATGAGTTACTTCTGGTATCGGCGCTCGATGCTCTGGATTTTGCCAAAACGGCGTTGGTGGCGGGGTTCGTCGCTTGGCGTCGCCTTAAGAAACGCATCGGCCAGTTCTTCGGCCAGCGCTGTGCCGATGATGCGTGCCCCAAGGCACAGGACGTTCATCCGGTCATGCTCGACACCCTGATGCGCGCTGTAACTGTCGTGGGCGATGGCGGCATAGATTCCGGGCACCTTGTTGGCGGCGATACACGCGCCGACGCCGCTGCCACAGGCGAGGATGCCTCGCTCTGCCTGACCGCTGGTGATCGCTTCGGCGACGGCCACAGCCGCGTCGGGATAATCGGACGGCACGTCAGGGGTGTCGACGCCCAGATCAATGACATCGTGTCCCTGCTGTTTCAGGTAATCGACAAGATGTTTTTTTAGAATGTAACCTGCATGGTCTGAAGCAAGCGCAATTTTCATTACTGCGATCCATTATAGCGCCGAACGGGAAAACACGGCGCGCCCCCATATTGCTTTGATCCTAACAAACGCGCCTCCTGAAAACAAGAAGGCCGGGATTTCACAAGGTTTGCTCGGTGCAATGCGTCGTAAATTCGTATATAGTGCAGCCGCTTGAATAACTGCAGAGGATTGATGTCATGAAGCCACCAAAATATGTTATGAGCGTTGTGCTGGCGCTTGCTCTTGCGCTCAGCGCCGTCGTGCCGCTTGCCGCTCAGGATGACTGCGCCCCCGGCGTCGATTACGCCAGTCGCGCGCAGTCGAGCCTGTCTGAAGGACAGTTCGACAGCGCCATCGACGCCTTCACCTGTCTGATCGAGATGGACGGGCGCGACGTGGATGCGCGTCTGGGCCGCGCGGTGGCCGCCATTCAGAAGGCGGCGCTGGAGGGCGAAATATCGTTCACCATCGTTTCCGACCTTAGCATCGTCTGGGAAGAAGACCCGGAACTCATCGCCGATGCGGTTGACGATGCCACCGCGGCGCTGAATACCGATCCGCAGGACATCGGCGCGCTTGCCGTGCGCGGCCTTCTCAACTGGTATAACTGGAACAGCGCGGAGGCGGTCGAAGACTTCAATAGCCTGTTGCAGGAAGACCCCGACAATGCCTTTGCATTGGTCTTTCGCGGCGCGGCCCAGCAGAACCTCGGCAACATCGCCAAAGCCGAAGCCGATTTTCGCCGCGCCGTCGACACCGACCCGGAAAATGCCGGGATTCATGCGCTGATTGGCGCGCTGCTGGAAACGGATGACCCGACCGAGCAGCTTGCCTACTATGAGCGTGCGATTGAGCTTGACCCGGACACCGCCTATTACTACCGGCTGCGCGCTTTCGCGTACTACGCGCTGGAAGACTATGAGGCGGCGCTGAGCGACTTCGACCGCGCGATTGAGCTGGAGCCGGATAACCCCAATGCCTACGTCGATCGGGCTTTCGCGCATCAGGATCTGGGGGATGACGAGGCTGCGCTGGCCGATTTCACGCAGGCGATTGAACTCGACCCGGATTACCAGTACGCCTATCAGTCCCGCGGGTGGGCCTATATCACCGCCGGAGACTATGAGGCCGCCATCGAGGATTTTGAGATCGCGCTCGAACTCGATGAGGACGACCGCTGGTCCTATCTGGGGCGGGCGACGGCCCAGCTTGAAATAGGCGAGATTGCCGCTTCGGCGCAGGACTATGCCACCTATGTCGAACTCACGGAAGCGTTCCGCTTTGACGGGCCGAACCTGCGCTACGGGCGGAGCGAGAGCGTGCCGATGAGCGAAGGCAATGTCTACTACCTGCCGCTGCAGGCGCAGTCCGGCGACGTGCTGACGATCACCGCTCTGGCCGACACGCCGGAGGTCGATCCGCTGGTGCTGCTGCTCGCGCCGGATGGCACGCCGCTGGCCGGCAATGACGATATCGACGCTGCCAGCGGGAATTACAGCGCGCAAATTCCGGCTTTCGAAATCCCGCGCTCCGGCACGTACACGGTTGTCGTCACGCACGCGGGTGGTGGCAGCACCGGGACGGTCACCATCAGCGTCGAATCCGGCACGAAACTATAGCTCGCCTTATCCCCTTGCCCCTCTCCAAATCCGAACGGCAGGGTTTGGAGAGGGGCAGGGTGAGGTAGCAGTCCACGAGCGACTGGTCTGGTCGTCGGCGCGGCTGGAGTGCGTTACAATCGGCGTGATTCGACAGGAAGCGCAGGGGATCGCCATGAGCAACGCCATCTCTCCGGCGGAGATTGAAGATCGCTACGAGCGAGTCGAATTTACGGCCGACCTGTGTATCAAGTGCAACATCTGCACCGCCGCCTGCCCGGTCGCGCCGGTGACGGAGTTGTTCCCCGGCCCAAAGACGGTCGGCCCTCAGGCGCAGCGCTTTCGCCACCCCGATGACCGCGGCGAAACATCGCCGGACAAAAGCGTGGACTACTGCTCTGGCTGCGGCATGTGCACGCTCGTCTGTCCGCACGGCGTCAAGGTCATGGAAATGAACACGCGCGCGCGGGCGCGGCTCTATGACGGCAAAATTCCGCTGCGAAATCGTCTGCTGGGCCGTTCGGAACTGCTGGGCAAATTCGGCCACTGGTTTGCCCCCCTGCTTAACGTGGGCGCCAGATTCCGCCCAGGGCGCATTATTGTCGAAAAGGTGATCGGTATTCACCGCGACGCGCCGCTGCCGACCTTCGAGTTTCAGCCGTTCCGGTCGTGGTTTGCAAAACACAAGCCGCAGGCCGAAGCCCCGCTGCGCGGGAAAGTCGCTTATTTCCACGCCTGTGCCGGCAACTACTTCGATACCATTGCTTCCAAAGCGGCGGTCATGGTGCTAGCGCATAACGGCTTCGACGTCGTACTGCCGGAACAAAACTGCTGCGGCCTGCCGATGCAGTCCAACGGCGAATTCGACGCGGCGCGCGGCTATGCGACCCGTAACCTGAACTGGCTTGCGCCTTATGCCCGCGAGGGCATTCCGATTGTCGGCGCGAGTACGTCCTGCACGCTGGCGCTGAAGTCCGACTACCGGGAAATCCTTCAGCTTGAGCATCCCGACCGCGATACGGTCGCGCTTCACACCTACGACATCAGCGAGTTTCTGCTGCTATTGCATGATCGCGGCGAGCTCAAAACCGATTTCAAGCCGTTACAGGGTATCGACGGGCCGCTGCTCTATCACTCGCCATGCCAGCAGCAGGCGCATCACATGGGCAGGCCGGCGCTGGACCTGTTCGCGTTGATCCCCGGCCTTGATGTGCGGCTGGCCGACGCCGCGTGCTGCGGCATCGCCGGGACGTATGGCTACAAGGTTGAAAAGTACGATATCGCCATGGACGTCGGGCGGCGGCTGTTCGATCAGGTCGAAGCGATCGGCAGGCACAAGCCGGTCATCTGTGACAGCGAAACCTGCCGCTGGCAGATCACCCACGCTACCGGCGCGCGCAGCGTTCATCCGGTCCACGTCCTCGCGGCGGCTTATGGCCTCCTGCCCTTATAGGGAGATGCCCTGTCATCTCTAAAGTTTCCCGCCGCTGCCCGCGAGGGGAAAGGGCCGCGGAGATGGGCGAGCTTCACCTGCCGGCGGGCTAAATATCCACGATGACCTTATGCACGGCGTCGCCGTATTCCGCGTTCAACGCGAAAGCCTTGTTGGCTTGCGAAAGCGGGAAGCGGTGCGAAATCAGCCCTTCGAGGTCAACCTTGTCCGGCGCTTCGGTAACCAGTTGGATTGCCCGCGGATAGGTGTGTTTCATGCGCCGGGCCATCATGATCGTCAGCCCTTTGCGCCGGGCAGTCGAGTGTTTCATACGGATTTCGTCGTCGCTTGGAATGCCGACCAGCACCAGCCGCCCGCCAAGCCGCGCCATTTCCGCCGCCTGCGCGATGGAGTGATCGGCCCACGCCGCTTCATAGGCGACATCGACGCCGCGCCCGCCTGTTAGGTCGTGGATGCGCTCGACTGGGTCTTCGTCCACCGTCCACGCTGCCGTTGCGCCCCACGCTTTGGCCTTTTCCACGCGCCAGGGGAAGCAGTCGAAGGCGTAAATCGGATTGGCCCCCGAAAGCCGGGCCAGCCGGATGATCAGCAGCCCGATTGGCCCGCAGCCCAGCACGGCGACCGAACGCGCCAGTTTCAGCTTGCCCAGATCGATGGCGTGCAGCGCGACGCCAAGCGGTTCGAGCAGCGCTGCACCCGCGTCGCTGATGGCGTCGGGGATCGGGAAGCAACTGCGCGCCGATACGATCATCTGCTCGCGCAACGCGCCGTCGTCGGGCCACAGTCCGCAGAAATGTAACCGGCGGCACAGGTTTGGGTGACCGGCGTCGCACATTTCGCAGTGCCAGCAGGGCGTCGCCGGGTCAACCGCCACGCGCTGGCCGGGGCGCAGGGGGGCGCCATTGCCGTCGAGCGCCTCCGGCCCGACCGCGGCGACCACGCCGCCGAACTCGTGACCGAGGATAAGCGGGCTGTTCACGGACGTGTTGCCGATCCGCCCGTCGAGGTAGGTGTGCAGGTCAGAGCCGCAAATGCCGACCGCTTTGACGGTGAGCAGGATTTCGCCGCGCTCCGGTTCTCCGGGCGGGGGCGTTTCTTCAATGCGAATGTCACGGGGGCCGTAGAGGCGTGCTGCGAGCATCGGTTACACCTTTTGCATCGGACATCATTACAGCTTCAACCTTAACGCCTGCTTGTCCGATTTTCTACATGACGAAGCGCGCGTTTTGCCTCCAAATAAAACGCCGGGCCTGATACCGGTCCGGCGTTCGTCGAAATTTACGGCCTTGAACTACCCTTACGCGGGCTGGCGCAAGGGCCGGGTTGTAATCCAGAGGCCGTTTTCATCGTCGCTTTGGCTACCGACCAGCCGTAACATGCGGTTGCGCTGGCGCTCCGCGTCCTCGCGGGTTGGCCAGAAGCTGATCGCCCGACGCCTCTTTTCTGCCAGATAGGCTAGTGCCGCCATCACGTGTGAGCAGCCGTAACCGCCGTGCGCTGCCCAGGCGCAACTACAGCGACAGCGCAGCGTGCCATTCTCGTCATAGTGAATGGTCACGATATGGTGGCCGCTTGCGCTTGACTTGCTTTCGACGACCAGCATGTCCTTCGCAATCGGTCGCACGCGCAGGCCACGCGCCAGCCGCTGAAGTCGCTTGACGTCTTTCGGTTTCATGGTGTGCCATCTCCCGCTAAACCACGGGGGAAACTGCCCTCCGCAGCTTCTCCTATAATAGCACATTTGTTCGAATTTGGCCAGCCCCGCAGGCGGAAATAACCATGCCTTGACAGGCCTCTGCCAAGTCGTTACGATTAATGTCACATAATGTGCAAACTGATCATTTACTCATCAAGAGCGGGGGAGGGTACGGCCCTGTGAACCCGCGGCAACCCCCGAAGCGTCGGGAAGGTGCTAAATCCGGCAGGTCATACCTGGAAGATGAGTAACAAACGTATTGACGTGCGTTACGCCCCTTCCGGTTTGAAGGGGCGTTTTCATTGGGCTGAATCGAAATCGGCGAGTTTGCGGGAGCAAACATGACCGTTACGAATCCATTTGAACGGTATGGCCAGGATAAGGCAATGAATGACAACATCACCGAAACCCTGGACCTCAACTTCTCATACGATGTGGTTGTGGTTCAAAGCGGTCCGAGCCGGTTTACGATGATCGCGGCGCTGCAATCCGTTCGTGATGTCGATGTGGAGACTGCCGAAGCGTTTCTGGACGCCCTGCCTCAAACGTTCGTCGAGTGTGTGGAGTGGAAGCGGGCGCGGCACATCAAACGTACGCTGGAAGAAGCCGGCGCGAAAGTTGAACTCCGCCTCTGCCATACTGCGGAGAACGACGAAGCCACGAGCGACCCGACGCCATCGCCTTGAAGTGAAACGAGGGAGCGAAACCGATGACACAACCCCCGACCAAAACGCGCGTCTATACCAACCGCCGCTATCTGGATGCGATTGAGGATCATGTCGTCATCTTCGACGGCGCGATGGGCACGAGCATCCAGCGCTATGGCCTGACTGCCGAGGATTATGGCGGCAAACAGTACGAGGGTTGTGTCGATTATCTGGTCATCACGCGGCCCGACGTCATCGAGGAAATTCACGCCTCCTTTCTGGAAGTCGGCGCGGAAGCGGTTGAAACCAACACCTTCCGCGCGAACCGCCTGACGTTAAGCGAATATGGCCTGCAGGATCGCGTGCTTGAAATCAACCGGGCGGCGGCCGGGCTGGCCCGGCGCGTGTGCGACCGTTTCGAGCAGGAAACCGGCATTCCCCGTTTTGTGGCCGGCAGCATCGGGCCAAGTGGCAAGCTGCCCAGCGGCTCCGACCCCGATCTGAGCAACATCACCTTTGAAGAACTGGCGGACATCTTTTACGAGCAGGCGCAGGGGCTGGTCGAAGGCGGCGCGGACCTGCTGCTGGTCGAAACCAGTCAGGATATTCTCGAAGTCAAAGCCGCCGTCTATGGCATCAACCGCTATTTCGAGGACGCGGGCGTTCGCATTCCGCTGCAGGTACAGGTGACGCTCGATACGACCGGGCGTATGCTCTTCGGAACCGATATCGCCAGCGCCGTGGCGACGCTGGAAGCGCTGCCGATTGACGTCATCGGCCTCAACTGCTCTACCGGCCCGGAATATATGCGCGAACCAGTACAGTATCTGGTTCAGCACACGGGCCTGCCGATCAGCATCCTGCCGAACGCGGGCCTGCCGATCAACGTGGACGGCGAGGCGGTCTACCCCCTGGAACCCGACCCGTTCAGCGAGATGGTGGCGGAGTTCGCTCGCTGGGGCGTCAGCGTCGTCGGCGGCTGCTGTGGCACGCGGCCCGAACACATCCGCCAGCTTTACGAAAAAGTCCACGGCCATCCGGTTGAAGCGACGCTGAAAGGCGAGCGCCGCCGCCCGCAGACCAAGCGGCAGGTCACGCGGCAACCGCTGGTATCGAGCGGGATGCGCGCCACGGCGATGGTGCAAAATCCCGGCCCGACGATGATCGGCGAGCGTGTCAACAGTCAGGGCAGCCGCAAGGTCAAGCGCCTGCTGCTGGAGGACGATTACGACAGCATCCTGCAGATTGCGCTCGATCAGGTGGACAGCGGCGCGCACATGCTCGACGTCTGCGTGGCACTAACCGAGCGGGCCGACGAAGCGCTGCAGATGCGGACGCTGGTGAAGAAACTGTCACAGGCGGTCGAAGTGCCGCTCATCATCGACACGACCGAGGCGGAAGTCATCGACGCCGCGCTTTCGGTCTATCCGGGCCGCGCCATCATCAACGGCAACAATCTGGAGAACGGGCGCGAGCGCATCGACCGCGTGCTGCCGCTGGCCAAGAAATACGGCGCGGCGGTGCTGTCGATGACGATTGACGAAGAGGGCATGGCGCACGACCGCCAGCGCAAGTTTGAAATCGCGAAGCGCATCACCGATATCGCCGTCAACGAGTATGGCCTGCGCCCCGAAGACCTGATCTTCGATACGCTGACCTTTCCGCTGACGACGGGACAGGAAGAACTACGCAACGATGCCATCGAGACGATTGAGGGCATCCGTCTCATCAAGCAGAACCTGCCCGGTGTGATGACGGCGCTCGGCATCAGCAATGTGTCGTTCGGCGTCAGCCCGGCGGCGCGCGGCGTGCTTAACAGCGTGTTCCTGTATCACGCGGTACAGGCC
>QGUR01000483.1 GCA_003242205.1 Chloroflexota bacterium
CGACAAATTTTTGGGGGCAGCTCCAAAATCCCGGGCCTGGCTGCCCGGTGCCCATGGCCCAAAGCCCCCGTCCCCACCCGCGCCCCCTTACGTATCCGCCCGGAACGACAGATGCCCGTTCCTCCTCTGGCGCTTCCCCATCCGGCACGCCTACCGCCGGTAGACGAACTCACGCACTATTCAGCGATTTCCCTGTTCGTTGATCGGGCGCAGGCGGTAAAGCCGGATTTCGCGCTCACGCCGTCTAATGCTTCAGCGGTCGCTGCCATCTGTGCGCGGCTGGACGGGTTGCCGCTGGCGATCGAACTCATTTCGGCGCGCGTCAAATTGCTGCCCCCCGCGGCTTTGCTGGAACGGCTCCATGGCCCTTTGTTGCTGCGATCCGACGGGTTGCGCGATCTGGACCCGCGACACCGCACACTGAACGCGGCGATTGACTGGAGCTACCGGCTCCTGAATGCTGGCGAACAGACGTTATTCCGGCGGCTGGGGATTTTCGTGGGCGGGTGGACCATGGAAGCAGCCGAAGCTGTCTGTTTGCAGAACCTGAACCTCAGCCTGATGGATGGACTCGCGGCGCTGCTGGACAACAACCTCATCAAGCAGGAAACGCAATCCGATGGTGAAGCGCGCTTCACCATGCTGGAGACCATTCGCGAGTATGCGCTGGAACAACTGGCCGCCAGCCGAGAGCTTGAACTGCTTGAACAGAGGCATGCCCATTACTACCTGACGTTCGCAGCAGAAGTAGAGGCGAGGCCCAAAAACGCGCAGCGCTGGGGTCTGGAATGGGATCAGCTTGACAGGGAATTACCCAACTTTCGCGCGGCGCTCGCATGGTTCAAAAAAAGGGGCGAGAACGAGACTCTCCTGCGGCTGGCGCTGTCTCTGAACGACCTGTGGCTGGGGCGGGGGCATTTAACCGAAGGGCGCACATGGCTTACGGATGGGCTGGCGGGGATGCAGCCGGCAGGCCCAACGGCGCTTTCCGTTGATGACTACAAAAGCCTGCGTTCTACCGCTCTCAACAAAGTTGGGTTGATCCACCAATGGCAGGGCAATCTGGACGCGGCGCTGCCCTATCATGAGGAAAGCGTCGCGCTTTGCCGAGAACTGGGCGATCGTGCCGGGCTGGCCACGGCGCTCGGTTTCTATGGCATGTTGTTTGTCTTGCGGGAAGACGTCGAGCAGGCCGGCCCATTACTGCAGGAAGCACTCGCTCTGTGGCGCGCGCTCAATAACCTGCACGGCATCAGCCAGATCACCTTTTATCTGGGTGCGCTGGCTTATGTGGAGGGCAATCTCTATCTGGCGGATCAATACTGGAGCGAGAGTCTCGACGGGATGTACGCGGTGGGCGACATGTGGGTCGCCGCCACGATCGCGGCGCATCACGCCATGATCGCGCTGGATCGAGGCGAGTACGAACTGGCGCACGCGCGTCTCGTCGAAAGCCTGACGCTGCTGCAGGATTTGGGCGAACAGTGGCAGATTGTTCATACTCTTGAGGTAAGTGCCTGTCTGGCGGTGTTCCGGGGGCAGGAATCGGCGGAGCCGCACGCGTATTTGCTGCGGGCTGCCCGCATTTTCGGCGCGGCAGAAAAACTGCGCGAAACTTTGGACGCCCCTGTGCTGTCGTTTCAGCGACGTTCCTACGAACGCGGGCTTGCCGCGCTGCGCGCCCAACTCGAGGAACCGGTCCTTCAGGTGGCATGGGGAGAAGGCCGGAAAATGACGCTGGAGCAGGCGGTAGAGCAAGCACTGGTAGAGTGACCGAGTTTGGCTTTGCGTTTTTTGCGGCCAGACAACCGTGCTTAGCGGCCCACTGAAAGCTGTATGTGCACCGTGTCGCCTTCCTTCAGCTTTTCGGCTTTGCGCACGTTTGCCTTGATGGGCACGGCATAGAGGCCGTCTTTTGGAAACAGCGATGTCGTCCACTCGGTGCGGCCAATGCGCGCCGTGACCGGAATTACGCCCCAGCCGTAAGTCACCGCGCTGGAAATCATTTTCAGATCCAGACTTTGCTCCGGCGGAACGGTGACGAAGAACCATGGCGCAGGCCCGCGCCAGAACCAGATTTCGCCGTCGAATTCGATGTTCATGCGTGCTTCAAATGCTCCGGCATGGTCGTTAAATCCTGTGCCTGAAACTGACCTGATTGCACAGATGTTCTATTATCTTCGACTTTCATGCGATTCGCAAATGGCGTTCCGCGTCACGGTCGGGAAGAAAATTGACGGCGCAAGGTGCGCCATGCGCGGTTGACAGGCGGGGAAGGGCCGACAACAATTATGATACCGACCGTATGGTATGTAAAAACAGGCAACAGCCTCAGGAGCCAAATGAT
>QGUR01000484.1 GCA_003242205.1 Chloroflexota bacterium
TGGGTGTGCCAGACCGGGTTTGGGCATACCCACGCAAAAGCTGGCAACTGGCCCAGGCGGAGCCCATCCCGACTCAGCGCCGCAACGCCTGGCGCGGGTTTAAGGACCGCACCCGCCGCATCAAAGTCCTGCGAGAGCTGGCGCGCTAACCAAACAGGCTGAGGATTTGTCACGCCTTCGTTCCTCGCTGTGGAGGACGAAGGCGTTTTTTTAATCTCACCCTTCCCCTCTCTCTCATAAAGCAACGAGACGGCGTGAGGCGAACGCCAAAACAAGCCCTCTTGCCCCCGTCACCGGATTAGAAAATTTGTTCTTGACTCGCTGATCCAAAAGGCGTATGCTGGAATCAACTTGCATAATGCAAGCAAATCACGCCCGGCCAAACCTTCAGGAGCTCGTCATGCACAAGATCATGCCCTGTCTGTGGTTCGACAATCAGGCCGAAGAAGCGGCAAGGTTCTACACATCGGTTTTCAGAAATTCGGAGATCATCGACATCGTTCGCTTTGGCGAAGGCATGCCGGGAGAACCGGGCAGCGTCATGACCGTAACGTTCCGAATTGAGGATCAGGAATTCATGGCGCTGAACGGCGGGCCGCTGTTTAAGTTTTCAGAGGCCATCTCGTTCGTCGTCGACTGCGCGGATCAGGAAGAAATCGACCGTCTCTGGAGCACGCTTACCGCCGGCGGAGAAGAACAACCCTGTGGCTGGCTGAAAGACAAATACGGCCTCTCATGGCAACTTGTCCCCTCGGCTCTGCAGAACATGCTGCAAGACTCCGATCCTGAGCGAGTCCGGCGCGTGAACGAAGCTCTGATGCAGATGACAAAGATCGATATCAAAACGCTGCAAGCGGCTTACGACAACGTGCCGGCCTAAGCCCGCAACGCACCGAATTTCAGGCCCGCCGCGCCCCTGCCGGCGGGCTTTTTTTGCCCTCTCAGCTTTTCAGGGTTTGCGAAGCTACCTACACGGCTTCAGCCGTCCTTAGAGGACCAAAGTTTCTTGCGACCACCTCCGAAATCCTGTACCATGACGATAGCTTCTGTTCCCTTCACTTTGAGCCTGGAGTTTTAGCGCACCATGAAAGCAGTCATTCTGGCAGCCGGGCAAGGAACACGCCTGCGCCCGGTCACGCTCACCATGCCAAAACCGTTGGTGCCAGTCGCGAATAAACCCCTGATCGCTTACGCCATCGACGTGCTGCGAAACGCCGGGTTGACCGAAATCGGTATCGTCGTTAACGATCTGCAATCCTCGATTGTCCGGCATCTTGGCGAAGGCGAAAGCCTGGGGGTTCACCTCGATTACATCGTGCAGACCGAGCAAAAGGGTCTGGCCCATGCCATCGGCCTGTGCCGCGATTTTGTGGGCGATGAACCGTTCTGCGTCTATCTGGGCGACAACATCTTTCAGGACAAGATGGAGTCGCTACTGCGCGGCTTTCCGTCGTCAGACGCCGAGGCGGTCATCGCCCTGACCGAAGTCAGCGACCCCTCGCGTTTTGGCATCGCCGAGATTCAGAACGGCAACATCGTGCGTGTGGTCGAAAAACCCCAGCAACCGCCGTCTAACCTCGCCATTGCCGGCGTCTACCTGTTCCGCCCGTCGATCTTCGACGCCATCAGCAAAATCAGGCCGTCGTGGCGCAACGAACTCGAAATCACCGACGCGATTCAGGAACTGATCGCCGCCGGCAACAAGGTGCAGGCGTATACGGTTCAGGGCTGGTGGATCGACGCCGGTAAGCCGGAAGCGATCATGCTCGCCAACCAGCTGGTACTGGGCGACCTGCCCTACAGCGCCGCGCCGGACGACGAGCGCATCGTCAATTCGGAAGTGACCAACCGCGTGATTCTGGGCGAAGGCAGTCAGGTTATCGACAGCGTGATTCGCGGCCCGGTCATCATCGGCAAGAACACCGTTATCCGCGGCAGTTATGTCGGCCCGTACACGTCGGTCGGCGATAACGTCACCATCGAAAACAGCGAAATCGAAGCCAGCATCGTGATGAAAGAATGCGTCCTGCGAAACATTCCGGGCCGCATCGATTCCAGCCTGCTGGCCGATAACTCACAGGTGCTGGCGGCGGATCGCATGCCGAGCACCCACCGCTTCGTGCTGGCCGAAAACAGCTATATCCAACTCTAAACCAGAGGCCCCGCGCGGGGCGTTGGGTAACGCCCCGCGCTTTATCATTCTTTTACTGTTCATTCCGGTCAAACGGTATATGATGGAGTCTTGCCTCATTTGCAGAAGCATTGAAGGCTGCCATGTTACGCATTCTCATTGTCGAGGACGATGCCGCTCAAAGCCTGTTGATCGGAATGATGCTCGCTCGTGAG
>QGUR01000181.1 GCA_003242205.1 Chloroflexota bacterium
CTGGCGGTCCCCTGGTGCTTGCGCCGCGTTTGGCTTAAAAGTTTTGAGAAGGCTCTTTGATTTCACCTCCCTTCTGTCCGCATACGAACCATCACGGGCCTGCTAGTATATCCACTTCCGCGGCCAGATGGTCGATGGCGTTCGCTCCACCTCAAAGCAGCTCGGCCTGTACGTGTCCCGACGTGACGCTGGTATACTTCATGGCGACGTCAGGCGAGTTCACGAGGAGGTTTGAGGGATGGCCCCCATGCAACAGGGTATGCCTGAGGGCTACCACACCGCCACGCCATACCTGATCGTCAACGACGCAGATCGAGCGGTCAGCTTCTACCAGCGCGCGTTCGGCGCGACGGAACTGCGCCGCTCTGTCGATTCGGGCGGCACGATACGTCAACGTTCAAATCAAGGTCGGCGACTCGCCAATCATGCTCGGCATTCGCGCCGACGACAGCGAGGTAGTCGAACAACGGCACGGCGATTTGCCGCGTGTCAGCATCTTCCTCATGGTGGAGGACGCCGATCGCGTCTTCGAGCAAGCCGTCGCCGCCGGGGCAACGCCGCTCTATGCACCCGCAGACCAGTCCTATGGCTTTCGCGAAGGTGGGATACGCGATCCGTTCGGAATCACGTGGTGGATCGCAACACCGCTGTAAGACGCTAATCGGGTACTCGCGCAAGATCGGGGACGTGCGGCCGGTTACCGCCGGTTCTTTCCCTGAGCCAGAACAGGGCAGTTAGTCGCTGGCATGGAAGCAAGCTGTTCAGCGCGATTCAGGGGCGCGCAGGCCGCAGCCGGCTGCGGCCTGCGCGCCCTCGACAATTGATATGCAGCTATCCCTCAATTTCTAACAAGCCGCCAATACTGCTATGCTATAATGCCTTCTCTGGTGAGGAGGACACGAGGCCCTCTCATAAACTGGAAAATCGAGGCCATATGTTCAGAAATCTTGTGAAGAAGGTCGTCGGCGACCCGACAGAACGCGCGCTGGCCCGCTATCGCGCTGTGGTTGACCAGATTAACGCCCTTGAACCGGCGATGAAAGCGCTAAGCGACGACCAACTCCGCGCCAAAACAGATGAATTCAAGCAGCGGCTCGCCAACGGCGAAACGCTGGATGACCTGCTGCCCGAAGCCTTTGCCGTGGTGCGCGAAGCATCGGTGCGAACGATCGGCCTGCGCCATTTCGACGTGCAGTTGATCGGCGGCATGGTGCTGCACGAAGGCCGGATTGCCGAAATGAAAACGGGCGAAGGTAAAACGCTGGTCGCGACGCTGCCGCTTTACCTCAACGCGCTGCTGGGCAAGGGCGCGCATCTGGTGACGCCAAACGACTACCTGTCGAAAGTCGGCGTGCAGACTATGGGGCCGATCTATCATTTCCTCGGCCTGTCGGCGGCAGTCATTCAAAATTCGGCGGGCGACCCGGACTCGGGTTCGTTCCTCTACGACCCAACGTATCCATCGGACGACGCGCGGTTTCAAAACCTGCGCCCCGTCAGGCGGCGTGAAGCCTATCAGGCGGATATCCTCTACGGCACTAACAACGAATTCGGCTTCGACTACCTGCGCGACAACATGGTGGTCGATATCAGCCAGTTGGTACAGCGCGAGCTGAACTATGCCATCATCGACGAGGTGGACAACATCCTGATCGACGAGGCGCGCACGCCGCTGATTATCTCCGGCCCTGCCGAGGAACCGTCGGACTACTACAAGAAATTCGCCCAGATCGTGCGCATGCTCAAGCCAAGCAGTCCGGAAAGCGTCGAAAACGACGAGCCGGACGGCGACTACGTCGTCGATCTCAAGGATCGTATCGCCTACCTGACCGAGCAGGGCGTCGAAAAGGTCGAGCGCATGCTCGGCGTCGACCAGTTGTACCACCCGGCCAACGCCGACATGATCCCCTACCTCGACAACTCGCTGCGCGCTCATACGCTCTACCAGCGTGACAAGGAATACGTCGTCGAAAACGGTCAGGTCGTCATCGTAGACGAGTTCACGGGCCGTCTGATGCACGGGCGACGTTTCTCGGAAGGCTTGCATCAGGCCATTGAAGCGAAGGAAGGCGTCCAGATTCGTCGTGAAAACATGACGATGGCGACGATCACCTTCCAGAACTTCTTCCGCATGTACAAAAAACTGGCCGGTATGACCGGAACCGCGCTGACAGAAGCGGAAGAGTTTGAGAAGATTTACGGGCTGGAAGTGGTCGCCATTCCGACCAACCGCCCGCTGATCCGCAAGGACTACGAAGACCTGATCTACATGACCGAGGAAGCCAAATTCAAGGCGGTCGTGGAAGAGATCAAGGCGCGGCAGGCGCGCGGCCAGCCCGTCCTCGTCGGCACGGTAGCGATTGAAACTTCCGAGCGCCTGAGCAAGGCGCTGAAGCGCGCGGGCATCCCCCATGAGGTTCTGAACGCGAAATACCACGAGCGCGAGGCTGAAATCATCGCTCAGGCCGGACGCCCCGGTCGCGTGACCATCGCCACCAACATGGCGGGGCGTGGCGTCGACATCCTGCTCGGCGGCAACCCGGAAGGCATCGCGCGCGAGCGCCTGCGTAAGCAGGGCATCGAAATCACACAGGCCACGCCGGAACAGTGGCAGGAAGCGCTGGAGCAGGCCCGACAGGAAACCGAGCGCGACCGGCAGCGTGTCATCGAGGCGGGCGGCCTGTTCGTACTCGGCACGGAGCGCCATGAAGCCCGGCGTATCGACAACCAGTTGCGCGGTCGCGCGGGCCGTCAGGGCGATCCGGGCGAGAGCCGTTTCTATCTTAGCCTCGAAGACGACCTGATGAAACGCTTCGGCGGCGACCGTGTCAAGAACGTGATGGCGTGGGCCAAAATCCCCGAAAATGAGGCCATCGAGCATAGCATGGTCAGCAAGTCGATCCAGCAGGCGCAGATACGTGTCGAAGGCTATCACTTTGATATCCGTAAGCGCGTGCTTGAATACGACGACGTGGTGAACAAGCAGCGAGAAGTCATCTATCGCCAGCGGCGAGAAGTGCTCACCCGGACCGATCTGCGCGATGAGTATCTCGAAATTCTGGAAGGCATGATCGCCGACCTGCTGGACGAGTACGCCGAGGCGAGCGAATGGGATGTCGAGGCCCTGCATCGCCAGCTTTTCACCATCTTCCCGGTTCCGGAAGAAATCACGCCCGACGTGCTGGCGGATAAAACGCTGGATGAAATTGAAGATCTGCTGATTGAAGCGGTGCATCAGGCATACGACCGCAAAGCCGAGGAACTCGGTCCGGAACTGATGACACGCGCCGAGCGCATGGTCATGCTGGGTGCAATCGACCAGCACTGGCGTCGTCACCTGACCGACCTCGACATTCTGCGCGAAGGCATTGGGCTAATGTCGGTGGCCCAGCGCGACCCGCTGGTCGAATACAAGCTGCAGGCATCGCGCATGTACGAAGCGCTACAGGATGAAATCCGCACGCAGGCCGCGCGCGACATCTTCCGCGTGCGCGTCAACACGCCACAGGTAGCGCAGCCCATCCGCCGCGTTATGCCGCAAATGCAGGCTGTGCGACCGGGCGCGGTGGCGACTGCCAAGCCGGAACCGGCGCGCAAGAGCGCCAAAGCTGACATCGGCCGCAACGATCCCTGCTGGTGCGGCAGCGGCAAGAAATACAAACATTGTCACTATCGTGAGGACAGAAAGGTGTCATCCGGCAGGTAGTTAATCATTGTCGGACCAGCGCCGATTACGGTATAACAGTTGGCCAACGATCCAGTGACGGGTGGTTGCCCGGCGACGCACGCCGCCGGGCCCTACGCCATCTGGAAAGCAGTTTGTAATTGAGGATAAGTGCGATGGTCCAGCAAAACCCCGTATCGAACGCTTCCCCTAACGCAGACCAAAGCCTCATGGCCTTCCTAAAGGACAAAGTGAACACTTTCGTTCGGTGGGATCTGGTCCGGTTTTTCAACGACAATCCCCATGCCATGGACACTGCCGAGAATATCGCCCAGTATACGGGGCGTGACGTTCACGAGGTTGAAACGGAACTGCTTGGACTGGTTGAAGACAACATCCTGCGCATGACCGAATCCAATGGCCGCCGCATCTTCTCGCTGACAACCGACCAGACGACCCGCGATCTGATCAGGCGGTTTGTGCTGGCCTGCGACAACCGGGAATTTCGTGTCAACGCCATCAATCAGGTCATCCGCAGTATGCGCTAGCCGAACGAATCGCCCGTGTCGCCGCTATCGCTGAGTCGCTTCCTCCTGCTTTACACGTGGTTTCCGCTTGCAGCGCTCCTGTTTGTCCTGCTGCTAATCGCCCGCTACTACGAAAAATTCTCCAGCGAACGCACGTACTACCGGCTGTTCTCCATACCTATCCTGCTGTTTGGCGTCGCTACGGTGCGCTCGGCAAGTCTGGACGACGCCGCTACGGACCCGGTTGCGAACCTGTTGCTGGGCTTCGCCGGAGTCGTGCTCGGCGCGCTGTGCATCCATCTCTACATGCGCATGCTTCGCGGTCGCCCGCGTCTGGACCGGCCTAAATGAGCGCGTGGGTCGGGCTAGCAGGGCCGCTGTCTGTCTGCCTTGCGCTGGTGCTTCTGGGGCTGCTCAGCCGGCGGTTTGGCCGCGCCACAGGGACCGGCCCCTACTATCTTGGCTTTTATGTCGCCGCCCTGCTCATCGGCTTCAGCGCTGTATTTCGCGTCGCCAATCACGATGCCGCCAGCGCCCTTCCAGCGGAGCAATCGTGGGAATGGCTGCTCATCGTCGATGGCTTGCCCGCGATTGGCGTCACGCTGGCGCTGGCCGTCGCGTGGCGCTACTGGAGCTGGCTGCTGGCCGAGCGGAATTAAGCGCCCTGCCGGACATTGAAAGGCTTTAGAGAGGATCATTCCGTGTTTCAGCTTGGCGATATCCGCATTGATCTGATCAGCGACGGTACGGTGATGGTCGACGGCGGCGGGCCGTTTGGGCTGGTTCCAAAGGCGCTCTGGCAGCACGTCCTCGCGCCAAACGATGAGAACCTTGTACCACAGGCGCTGACCAGCCTGCTCATCCGCGTTGGCGGGCGCAATATCGTGGTCGATGCCGGCATCGGCAACCGGCTCAACGAAAAGCTGCGTAAAATCTGGCGTATCAACCGCCCGCGCGGCGGTCTGGTCGACGCGCTGGCGCGGCTCGGCCTTCGCCCCGAAGACATCGACATGCTGGTGAATACCCACCTGCATCTCGACCACGCCGGCGGCAATATGATCGAGGACGAAGCGGGCGAACTGCGCCCGACCTTTCCCAATGCCGAGTATGTGGTGCAGCGGCGCGAGTATGAAGACGCCATGCGGCCCAACGAACGCACGCGCGCGACCTACTGGCCCTCAAACTACCAGCCCTTGTACGAAGCGGGACAGTTACGCCTGCTCGATGGCGATACCGAACTCGCGCCCGGCGTTCACGGGATCGTCACACCGGGGCATACGCCGGGCCTGATGTGCATTCTGTTCGAGCGAGACGGCCAGCAGGCGTTGTTCTGCGCGGACATGGCGGCTTATGCCTTCCATCTCGAACGGCTGGCGTGGATTCCGTCCTACGATGTGGAGCCGCTGGTGTCACTGGAAACCAAACGCCGGTGGCAGCAGTGGGCGCTGGAAACCGGCGCGCTATTGATCTTCGAGCACGACCCGCACCGCCCTGCCGGGCGCATGGTTCTGGACGAATCCGGCAAGCCACGCGTGGAACCGGTCGCGGTTGAATTCGCCTGACCGCACTCGCCCGTTTACTGCCGCGCCTGCCACTCCGCAATGGCGGAGGCGATGAACTGGCGCGTGCGCTCGTCTTCGATATCGCCAACCGCTTCGTAAAAGCGTCCATCCACTTCGATCTGCACACCGCCGTCCGGCGCGGGGCGGATGTGCAGGCTGCGATGCGCGAACTCCGGAGTCGAGCGCAGCTTGTGCTGCAAATAGGCTTCGACCGCCCCGGCAAGGTTGATCTCCGGCACTGCGTTCTTGGGCCGTCCACCGCGCAGTTTCAGCGGTTCGTTCGCCAATTCCTGAAACTTCGGCAGATCCCATTCCTCCGCCGGCACAGTGGCTGCGCTTTCGTCGTCTCGTGAAGCGGGGGACGCCGGCGTGGGGACAGAAACTTCCGCAGGTGGCGGCTCAGGTTCGGGCTTCGGCGGTTTGGCAACCTGTTCGGCCAGCCGCTTCAACGCGCCGGTAAGCTGGCGACGCGCTTCGGGATCGCGAATTTCGGCGACGTGCCCGTAGACCCGGCCACCGATTCGGATTTCAAACGAGCCGTCGCGCAAGTCATGAGAGATTGTCAGAACCTCCGCCGCCTCTGCCGCGTGAGCAGGAGCCGGATTCGCCGCTGGTTCCGTGTCCGGCGAAGGCAGCGAGCTGGCAGCATGGCCAACACCGGGCGCGGCTGTCGCCTCTGCCCCGCCGAGCAGCAGATCAAGGTCAGGCAGATCGGCGTTTCCGGCGGGCGCAGGTTGCAGTGGAGGCGGTGGCGTGCGGCGACGCTTGGCATTCTGGTTGCGCCCCATGTTCGCAAGCAGAAGCGCCAGCGAAACCACCAGTAGCGTCATAAAGCCGCAAAAAGTCAGAATGAAAGCCGGTGGAATCTGCCCGATGAAGTCCGCAACGTCACCGCCCATTCAAAACCTCTGCTCAGTTGGATGCCAGTGGCTGGCAATGAGGACAATAATGCGTGCCGCGCTGCGCCACACGGATTTTTTCGATCGGCGTGCCGCAATTCAGGCAGGGCTGGCCTTCCCGGTCGTAGACCAGAAAATGGCGCTGCGCCTCGCCCTGCGTGCCGTCGGCCTTGCGATACCAGTTGACACTCGCGCCTTCATGCTCGATGCCGCTACGCAGAGCCGCCCGGATGCCTTCATAAAGGCGCGCGATTTCGTCATCGCTCAACGACGCGGCGGAACGCTGTGGATGAATGCGCGCCCGGTGCAGCGCTTCATCGGCATAGATATTGCCCACGCCCGCCAGAAACGCCTGATCGAGCAGCAGCGCCTTGATCGCCCGCCTGTGCCGCCGCAACCGCTCGCGCAGCACATCGGGCGTGAACTCGTCGGTTAGCGGCTCCGGCCCCAGCCGCGCGATCAGCGCCGCCGGGTCGGGAGTCAGCGCCACGAAACCGAACTTGCGCGCGTCGGAAAAACGAAGTTGCCTGCCGCTCTTCAACTGCAGGCTGAAATGCACCCAGCGGTCGGCCTCGCTGATGGCGTCGTTGTCAGAGACATAGAGCCGCCCCGTCATTTTGAGGTGCACCACCAGCGTATCGACATCCAACTCGCACAGAATGTACTTGGCGCGGCGGTTGACCGCGCGGAATGTCTGCCCGGTGATGCGGGCGGCAAACGAGTCCGGGTCGGGCGTGCGAATGACGCGCGGCCAGTCGTACCACATGCCGAGAACGGTCTGCCCAACCAGCGGCTCGCGCAGGCCGCGGACGACGGTTTCCACTTCCGGTAATTCAGGCATTACAACTCGCTATTTCAAATACCGAATTCAAGTCGATGTAGCCATTATAGGCCATGCGCCGGCGGCCAGAAATTGATAAATCGGGGCGATCAAATGCGCGAAGTCAGTCGCAGCCGGCAGCGCCAGTGGTATAATGCCCGTAAATAGCCTTCCTGAAACGATCGCCATGCCTGACGACAAACCATTTGTTCATCTTCACGTCCACACGGAATATTCGCTGCTGGATGGGCTAAGCCGGATTCCAAAACTGGTCGACCGGGCCAAAGAACTGGAGATGCCGGCGCTGGCTATCACCGATCATGGCACGATGTTCGGCGTGATCGACTTTTACCGCGCCTGTAAAAAGGCCGGCATCAAACCAATCATCGGCGTCGAGGCATATCTCGCGCGCCGGTCGATGGCCGACCGCGACCCGAAGCTCGACACCCGTCCGTATCACCTGCTGCTGTTGGCGCGCAACAACGAGGGTTACCGGAACCTGCTCAAAATCGCCAGCGCGGCACAGCTTGAAGGGTATTACTACCGCCCGCGCATCGACCGCGATTTTCTGGCCGCGCACAGCGAGGGGCTGATCGCCACCAGCGGCTGTCTGGCAGCGCAGATTCCGAGCCTGATCATGCAGGGGCAGGACGATGAAGCCCGTGAAATGATCGGCTGGTATCAGGAAGTTTTCGGCCCGGAAAATTTCTTTCTTGAACTCCAGCAACACGACATTCCAGAACTGCTGACCGTCAATCGCTGGCTGAACGATTATCGCAAAAGCGGCCATAGCCCGGTGCAACTGGTCGCCACCAACGACGTTCACTACGTTCTCCAATCCGACCACGATCCGCACGATACCCTGCTGTGCATTCAGACCAGCACGCTGAAAAGCGATCCAAACCGCCTGCGGATGTCAGACCCCAGCTACCATCTGACGTCGCAGGAGGAGATGTGGCGTTACTTCCACGAAATACCGGAAGCGCTGCACAACACGATCAAAATCGCCGAAATGTGCGAAATCGACCTGGAACGTAAGGGCTATCACTTGCCCAACTTCCCGGTCCCGGAAGGCTACACGCCGGAAACTTACCTGCGGAAACTGGCGGAAAAAGGGCTGGAATGGCGCTATGGCAGCCGCGCCAGCGAGCCGGAAATTCAGGAGCGACTCAACTTCGAGCTTGAAGTCATCCACACGATGGGGTTTGACACCTATTTCCTGATCGTGTGGGACCTGTGCGAGTATGCCCGCCACGCCGACATCTGGTGGAACGTGCGCGGTTCCGGCGCGGGCAGCATCACGGCCTATTGCCTCGGCATCACTAACATCGACCCGATTCAAAACAACCTGCTGTTCGAACGCTTCCTGAATCCCGGTCGTGTCAGCATGCCGGACATCGACATCGACTTCGACGCCCGCCGCCTTCGGAAAGAATACGCCAACACGGGGGTACAGAAGGGCGAGGAAAAGGGCGG
>QGUR01000485.1 GCA_003242205.1 Chloroflexota bacterium
AACTGTTGCGCCAGACTGGTGGCGGAAACCAGCGGTTGCAGCGCTCGTGCGAGCACCGAACGGGTCGCCAGGCTGATCACTGCGCCTGCGGCGATAAAGATGAACAATGCAAATACACCGCGGGCGTCGGCAGCGCCAAGCGTCACCTCGGCGTCGTCAATGACCAGCAGCCACCACGGCATGGACGGCGCGCCGGTCATCGCCATTCGCGTGCCGGAAAAGACGCGTCCGCCGCTTTCTACCGTCAGCACTTCCGTGACCCGGTGGCGCAGCACTTGATCAATGTCGGGCTGGTGGATGCTGAAGGACGAGCTTTCGCCCGCCACGCCGCGGCGAGGATACGTATCTTCCGGCATCTGGGAATCGGCAATGATCTGGCCAAGAGAATTCACCAGCATCAGCCGCCGGCCGCGCACCCCGGCCAGTTCGAGCGGCGCAGCGTTGATCAGGTTCAAAATCGGCTGGGCGTTTACATCGATCTGGACGACGCCGGGGATATTGGTGACATCGTTGGGCGATGACACGGGCGCGGAGAAACGGAACATCGGCTCTGGCGGAACCGTGCGCGTGCCGGTTTCATCGCGCCGGAACACGATATGCCCGATAATCGCGCTGCCCGAAGGTTGCTGCAGGCTGGCCAGCAGCGTTTCATCGAGACTCAGTTCGTTAAGCGAGACGTCGGTAAAAGTTTCGATGCCGTCGTATGCGGTGACGCGAGTCCACACCGACCCGGAACGCGTGACATAGCGCAGTTCGAGGTAGGAGCGCGGGTTCTGCTGGGCCAGCGACACAAACTCGCCCAGCAACCGTTGTTGCGCGCTTTCCAGCTCCGTGCTGGCGACGGTGATGGTCTGGCCTGCGAATTCGCGCGCTGCGGAGCTGGTAGCCAGACGCCGCAGATCGTCGAGGATCTGATTGATCTGGCGCTCGATTTCAGTGCGAGTGTTCGTCAGTTCAGCGCGATGGTCGAGACTCAGATTGGCGCGCGCGTTTGCTCGAATACCGAGTAGGGCGATCACGCCAATGACCGTGAATGTGACCATGATAATGGCCGCCATCCAGCGGGTCAGCCGGACATGAATGGAACTGAGTGGGCTCGTCTTCTTCTGTGTCATGGACCGCTCGCTCGTGTTGTCATACGGGCTCATGCGTGACGACCGTTGCCGTTATTGCGGCTGTCCTTGCCGGCATGGGCGCTTTCGAGCCGGGGCTGGATCACTTCGCTCTTTTCGACAGCCTGACGCAAGCGAATGCTGACCTGTGGGGCGTGCAGCGCCTGACCGACTTCGCGCACCGCAGTTTGAAGGATTTCGTCGATGTCGGTCTGCGCGGTGACTTTGGCGGCGATCATATTGACGATACGCTCGCGTTCGGTCGCGCGCTGGCTTTCCTCGAACAGCCGGGCGTTGTCCAGACTGATCGCCAGCCGGTTGGCAAGTTCCTGCGCCAACAGGAGGCGGTTGTCGTCCAGCAAGCGCTGCGGGATTTCCCACACGACAGCGCCGAGTATTTCGCCGCGCAGGATGACCGGGACGGCGATGGGCGTCAGCCCGCGCTCGTCTGTCTGGCCAATGGCGATCCGGCCCGTCGACAGCGCTTCGTTCTGCAGCGCCGATGCATCGGTCGCCGGCGTCCCCGCGACGCTTTGTGTCGAAGACGCTCGTAAGCCGCGCATATAGTCCTGCCAGACGGCGCGGGTGGCCGCCCGGTTGTTGCGCTCGACCGCCTCAAGCTGCGTGGTCCATTCCTGATAGAGCCGGGCGTTCTGGATGGCGAGCGCGATCTGGTCGGCCATTGTTTGCAGCACGCTGACGAGATCGTCGTCAAAGGCTTCGCGCTGCTTGCTCTGCACGTCCAGCGCGCCGATGACTTCATCGCCAATTCGCAGCGGGATGGCAAGTTCGGCGCGCGTATCTGGCAGGAATTCGTTGTGGCGATGAATGTCGCTGGTGGTGGTGTCGCGCGCGATCACGACGCGCCCCTGTTCGGTCACCTGACCGATCACGCTGACGCTGCCAACCGCAAGCCGGTGGCCGCGGGCGAGAAGCTGCCTGCCGGCCTCGCCCGTGCTGGCGCGCAGGTGCGCGTAGGCGCGTTCGCTATCGAGCAGAAAGATCTGCGCGTGATAGATAATCGGAAAACGCTCGACAATCAGGTTCACGGCGCGGTCGAGCAGGGTCGACAGGTCACGCTGGCTGACGACGACGCGGCTGATGTCGTAAGTTGCTTCGATGTCGCGCGTACGGATGGCCACGCGCGCTTCCAGGGTGTTATACAAAAATTGCCGGGGCGACGAAAAAAAAGGTGGAAAAAGAAGAGTAGGGGACGCTGAATA
>QGUR01000182.1 GCA_003242205.1 Chloroflexota bacterium
GATGTGATCGTCGTCGGCCACGGTGTCGCCGACGACGATCACATCACGCGGTTCAATCGGGCGGCCATAGTATTCTCTCGCGCGGGCCAGCGCCAGCGGCAGCAGGTCGTTGCGGTTGTGCGCCTCATTGCCGAACGCGCCCACGGGAAACCACGCCGGATCGAACCCGGCGGCGCGCAGCTTGATGGGCGCGACCGTCGACACATTGCCCGTGACAACGCCAAGCATGACGCCGGGCAACCGGCGCAGATATTCGACCAGTTCCAGCGCGCCGGTACACGGCGCTACCGGATAGTTGTCGATCACCCGCTCCATGTGGCGGGCAGCCGCCTGCTCGTAGCGGTGCATCACCTCACCGATGCGCCGTTCGTCGTAGCCGTGTTCTTCCAGCAATTCGACCAGCGTCTGCCAGTCCGTCTTGCCCCCAAACTCGTGGCTGTGGATGCGGCTCGACGTGCCGAAGATTTCCTCCATGGCATGCTGCGTGGCTTCCCTGCCTGCGCCATGTGTGAACAACAGCGTATAGTCGATGTCAAACAGGATCAGGCGTGAGGGTGTGTAGGACATAGATATTTCTTCAGGGCTTTCTCGCTCAAAGCCCCTATGTTAACCGTATAGACGATTTATTTCGAGCGCCGCGGAACCTCACATCCTCGCCGGGCCGGTTTGACGATTTAGAAGGGTGGTGGGGGACACGGCTGCGCTTGCGTCAGACGCCGGGGGAAAGTGGGGAATCAAAAAGGCGAGCCACGCGTGGACTCGCCCTTTTGTTGTTACTGCTGGCCGCTGGCCTGCGCCGGGGTTTCAGCCGGTTGGGCCGGAATTTCCAGCGCGATAGCCTGCTGAATGAGGTCGCGCAAGGCGGCTTCCGGAAGCGCCCCCGGCTGGTTGAAGATCATCGTGCGCTGCTTGATGATCATCAGGTTCGGGATGCTCATGATCCGGAATGCCTGCGCCAGACCCGGATTCTCGTCCACGTTCACCTTCGCAATCTTGATTTGCCCGGCAAATTCCTTCGCCAGCTTGTCAAGAATGGGGGCGACCATGCGACACGGCCCGCACCATTCGGCCCAGAAGTCGACAAGCACAGGGATATCGCTTGCCAAAACTTCCTGCTCGAAGGTGGCGTCCGTCACGGTAACAGGGTGGTCAATCACGTCGTTCTTTTCCTCTACTTCTCCGGGGCTATTGTCTTCCAGCGCCTCCGGATTGCGGTCTTTGACCGCTTGCTCCAGCAATTCGAGAGCGAGCGGCAGATCGGTACCCCAGGGGCGCGGGCGCTTCACCAGAACTTCACCACAATAGACCCCGATGAGCGTCGGCTTGTCGCCAACCCCGAACCGCGCGGCAGCCTCCGGGCTTTTGCGTGGATCGACCTGCACGAATTTGAAGCGTTTGTCTTCGGCGGCGGCTCTGTTGAAAGCGACTTTGAAATCGCCGCGCAAGCCCTCACCGTTGCTGAACAGGATCAGTACGGGCTGGTCGCCGAGGAGCGCATCCTGCAGGGCTTCATCGGTTAACAGAGTGGGTTGTTGGTCTGTCACGGTCCAACGCATCCTTTGAAAACTCTTTTTCAAGGTACTCGCAACAATTAGACGTTCTGTAAACCCGCAATCTTACCTGAGCTTGTGCTTTTCTTCGCTTTGAGCTTACGGGATGCTTGCATATGGTTGCTAAATCGTAGTAATGTTTACTTGAATTTACATATTTTATATT
Source organism: Chloroflexota bacterium (assembly GCA_003242205.1). GTDB lineage: Bacteria > Chloroflexota > Anaerolineae > Aggregatilineales > Phototrophicaceae > ZC4RG36. The sequence goes on from QGUR01000182.1 coordinate 1,717, forward strand.
GAAAGAGAGCGCGCCCATCGTGGCGCATTTCCTGTCGATGTTCGTGCATAACCTGAAGCAGACCGACCGTGGGCCGGGACTGGCATCATGACATTACGACAGAAGACCCTGCTCATCATCGCCGCCACGCTTGTAGGTCTGATTGCTCTTCTGTATGTTGCCTTCGATGCGACGCTGATCGCGCGTTTCAGGGCGCTTGAGGAACAGAACGCACGCGTCAACGTGATTCGCCTGCTCAGCACCATTTCCTCGCGCCTGCGCGACCTCGAATTTCAGGTGCGCGACGCAGCGCAGTCTGACGATCTTTATCGCTATATGCGCGATCGCAAGCCGGCCTATCTCGATAACCTGTTGGCGAGTTCGACGTTTGAAAACAACCGGCTCAACCTGATGGCGCTGCTTGACCGCGAGGGCAACATCGTGGCGTCTGCCGGTTACGATCTGGCCAGAGGCAAACCTGTGCCACTGTCTGCAACGATGCTGATGGGGCTGGAAAACCGGCGCTCGTTGCTCATCGGGCCGCCGGAAGACCCGCGCGGGAATGCGGGCCTGCTCATCCTCGATGACATTCCCATGCTCGTCGTCAGCAGCCCGATCCGTAACGGCAGCGGTCAGGGGCAGGCGCGCGGTACGCTGGTGTGGGCGCGCTATCTCGACACCCGCAGCATCCAGTCGCTATCGTCGTTCATGCAGGCTCCCGTTTCGGCGGCGCTGGCGGGCGCTGAGGATCTCGAACCGCATTATGTGACCGCGTTGCAGGCCATGTCGCCTGCCGTGCCGGTCACAACGCTCATCATCGATGATGAAACCATCGCGGGCTACGGGTTGCTCTCCGACCTCACGGGAGAACGCAGCCTGATCGTGCGCGTGACCATGCCTCGGAGTATCTACGCGCAGGCGCGCGAAACCGTGTCCTGGTTCCTGCTGGCGCTCGTTGCCTGCGGTCTGGTCGTCACGGTGGTCATTCTGATCTTGCTGGATCGTCTGGTTCTGGTGCGTATCGCCCGGCTGACGAACGCCGTGCGCGACCGCGCGACTGGCCCGGCGGGCGTGGTGTCCGCTCCCGTCAACGGCTCGGACGAACTGGCGCGTCTCGGCATGATGGTGCATACCAGCCTCGACGCGCTGGAGAAATCGAAGCAGGAGCTGGAAAAACTCAATCAGGAACTGGAGCAGCGCGTCAGCGAGCGCACCGCCGAACTTGAGCGCCAGAACAGCTTCCTCGAAACCGTGCTCAATTCGATGAATGAGGGTGTCATCTACGGGCGGGAAGACTGTATTGAATATGCCAATCAGATGATGGAAGAGCTGACCGGCTATCGTCCTGACGAACTGATCGGCGAGCCGCAGTCGATCCTGTTTGGCGTCACGCCGCCCGTCGAACGCCGGCGCATCAGCGCGTTTCACAAGAACCAGTCGCCCGCCGAGCGCTGGATTCAGCGCGGAGAGCGCAAACTGCGCTGCAAGGACGGCACGGTGATCGAAGTTGCGTATGCCGTGACGCCGCTTCCGGGGCGTCAGAAAGACATGCGTATGCTGACCATCATCCGCGACGTGACCGAGGAGAAAGCGCTGCAGGCGCGCCGCGACCGTTTTCTGGCCAACGCTTCGCACGAACTCCGCACGCCGCTCAGCAACCTGATCACGCGGCTGTATTTGCTGCGCCGCCAGCCCGAGGAATTTGAGCAGCATCTGGATGTGCTCGACAGCGTCGCCATGCACATGCGCAGCCTGATCGAAGACCTGCTCGATGTCTCGCGCTTCCGCAAAGGCACGCTGCCGTTGAAACGCGAGCGCCTCAGCCTGTCCGCGTTGATCACGGAAGTCGTCGAGGTGCAGCGTTACGAAGCGCAGCAGAAGGAACAGACCCTGACGCTGAGCCTGCCCGACGAGCCGGTGTATATTTTCGCCGATCGCAAGCGCTTTGTGCAGATCATGACCAATCTGATCGTCAATGCGATCAACTACACGCCGCGTGGTGGCAAGATTGACGTCACGCTGGCGGTCGAACCTGCGCCGGGCGGCAGTTTTGCCGTCGTTCGCGTGAAGGATACCGGCATTGGCATCGCGCCGGAGAATCTGGAGCAAATCTTCCAGCCGTTCTACCGGGTCAGCCAGGAAACGCCGGGCAGCGGGCTTGGTCTGTCCATCGTCAAGGAAATTCTGGATCATCACGGCGGCAGCATCGACGTGCAGAGCGCACCCGGTGAGGGCAGCACCTTTACCGTCCGCATCGCCACGCTGCCGCCCGAAATCGAAACCGCCGAAAAGCAGGCCAGCGCCTGATTGGAAACTTCTCATCCCCGGCCCTTTTTCCATGCAAGCGGCAGGGGATGAAGGATTCTAAGCCAGCACCGCCGCGCTGGCCTGTCCGTTGTCCTGCCGCAGCCTGTGATGGTCGCGATCGGCGGCGATAATGGCTTCGTAGGCATTCCAGAAGACGCGATCTTCGCCCAGACGGCGGATCACCCCGGCGCGTTCCAGATAGCTGCGAACCGGGTCGTTCAGGCCGCTCAGGTAGACGCGCCCGCCTCGCGCTTCCACCTGCTCGATGGCATCCTCAAGCGCGCGAATGCCCGTCGTGTCGAGCAGCGGCACGGTACGCAGGCTGAGCACAAGATCTTTGGTCCCCTGCAGGTTTTCGATAACGCTGTTGAAGGTGTTGACCGTGCCGAAGAACAGCGGGCCGATGACGTAAACGACCGCGATCTGCTCGCCGCCGCTCAACATCTCGTAGCCATCTTCGCGCATTTTCTCGGTGGAAACCGGCCTGACCACCACCTTCGACCGGCTGATCTGGAACACGAAGATTAGGGCCGAGAGACCGACGCCGACGATAATCGCCTGCGTCAGGTCGAGCGCCACCGTCGCCAGCATGGTGGAAACGAACGCGAACATGGCGCTTTTGAAACGCCGCCCGAAAATCGAACGGATTTCGTGCCATTCGTTCATGCGCCATGCCGTGACTGTCAGCACGCCTGCTAGCGCTGCCATCGGCACGCGCGACAGGATGGGCGCGAGCACAAATACCGCCAGCAGCAGAATCAGCGAGTGGATCAGGCTGACGACGCGCGTTTTCCCGCCGCTTTTAACGGCGACGCTGGTGCGCGCAATCGCCGCCGTGGCGGGGACGCCGCCGAAAAACGGGATGACGATATTGCCAAGCCCCTGCGCGATCAACTCCTGATTGCTGTCCATTTTGATGCCGGTCATGCGTGCCGCGACCGTGCCGCACAGCAGACTTTCAATCGCGCCCAGCGCTGCAATCGACAGAGCAGGCGCGATGAGATCACCGAGGTTGGCCCACGGAATGCGGTCGAGCGAGAGGCGCTGGTCGAGCAGGATGGTCTGCGGGATTTCGCCGATTACAGGCACGTCGAGCGCGAAAACGGAAGCAAGCGCGGTGGTGACGATCAGCGCCAGCAGCGAGCCGGGAAAACGCGCGCCCCACTTCTTCGGCCACAGGAGCATGATGGCGATGACCAGCACGCCCAGCCCAAGCGCCGCCGGATTGGGAGAAAAGTCGAGTTTTGCGTATTCGGCCAGTTTGAGCAGCGCGTTTTCACCGCCTTCGGTGTGGATGCCGAGCAGGTTGTCGATCTGGCCGATGAAAATGATCAGCGCGATGCCACTGGTAAACCCGGCGATCACCGCCGTGGGGATGAAGTTGACAATCTGACCGAGGTCGAGCAGGCCCAGCGCGAGGATGATGAACCCCGCCATCAACCCCGCGACCCAGACCCCTTCCAGCCCGTAACGATTGGCCAGCACAATCAGCACCGCCGACATCGCGCCGGTTGGCCCGCTGATCTGGTAGCCCGCCCCGCCAAGCCCGGCGATGAGCAGCCCTGCCAGAATGGCTGTGACGAGACCCGCTGCGGCAGTCGCGCCGGAGGCGATACCGAATGCCAGTGCCAGCGGCAGCGCGACCGCCGCTACCGTCACGCCTGCTAACACGTCATTGCGGAAGGCCGAGGCGTCATAGCCCTGAAACTCACGCCGTAAAATGCCCAACAACGGAACGCGTTGAGCGATGCTGCTCATGATTGAATCCTTTGTCGACTAGAGCGTGGTGATGCTTGCGTGGATAATGTTACGAAGTAATTATAGCCGTGAAATATTTTTGCGCCACTTCGTGCTGCGGCTGGCGTTTGAGGGCGATGATCAGCGCTGGAAGGTTACTGGCGCGTCTTCCTGTGCGTGATACTGCTGCGCGTATGCCTCTACCTGAGCGACCTGAAACGGCGTCGGGCGGATGAAAGGCCGCGTCGCCCGGATGTAGCTCCAGGCTTCGTCCGGCGTTATGCCGGTGCTGACGAGATAGGCGGCTGCCATCGTCGGGGCGCGGCCCACGCCTTCCCAGCAATGGACATAGACCTTGCCGCCGCGCGCGATTTCCCCGGCGATGAATTGCGCCCCTTCATCGAGATGCTCCAGAGTCGGCGGTGTATTGTCGATAGTCGGCAGGTATAGATAGCGCCCGATGACCGTGCCACCTTCACGGTCGTCGTACTCGCGGCGCATATTGACGATGGCAGTGAAATTGCGCTGGCGCATGCGCCGCAGACCACGGCGCAGGTGCTGGCCGCCGATCGCGAGTTGTGGGGTGATTTCCGACATGCGCCGGGTTGGTATGCCGAAGACCATGCGGTGAAACTGGTCGTAGGCTTCGATCAGGGTGACGGGCAAACCCTGCTGGCGAATCTGTCGCAGCAGGTTGCGATACTGTCGGCTTAACGGTATCTCGCTGACATCGCCGGTTTCGGTCGTGGGCAGATCGATGACCGGCGGCGGTTGTGAGAATGGATTGGGCTCCGAGTCTGTATGTGCCACTGAGGTTCCTCCACTTAGCGCTCAGGTTACACACTGGAGTGACCGTGGCTCAGGGGCCGGCCTGATCGACGCCCTCGCCGGTAACGGCGACTTTCGGCACGAGTACCCGCAGGGCCTGAGGAACCACCTCGACCGTCAGCGGCATGTCATCAAACGGCTCGCCATCACAGATCACGCTCTGGGGCGGATCGACTTCGACGCGGATCTGTCTGGCCTGCCAGTGCTGCAGGGAGTCGGTAAGGCCGACCGCGCTCGCCGCGACCTGAAGCAGGCCGCCGATATCGGTGTCGCGTATCAACAATGCATCGAGTAGCCCATCACTGACATCAATATTACGCGCAAGGTTCAATCCCGGCAAACCGAGGTTGGCCGAGTTGGCGATCATGCAGCTAACGCCTTCGGCCTCCACCTCCTCGCCATCCAGCGTCAGACGATAGCGCGCTACCTTGCGGGCCGGGATCGTCTGAAGCGCTGACAGGACGTAGGCCAGCGAGCCGATGCGGTTCTTCGTCTCGCGATCGGCCTGATTGATCATGTCCGCTTCAAAGCCAATCCCCACCCGCAACAGAAAGTCCCGGTCGCCGCAGCGCCCCATGTCGATGGTACGGACATCGCTGTTTTGCCCGCAGACCAGCGCCGCCGCCGCTGCCAGATCGGTCGGGATTCCCAGTTCCACGGAAACGACGTTTGCCGTGCCGCCGGGGAAAATCGCCAGCGGCACGTTCGTGTTTTGCAGGCCGCTTGCAACTTCCGTCACCGTGCCGTCGCCGCCGTAGACCGCGACCGCGCTGATTCCCGCCTCGACGGCCTCGCGCGCGAACCGGAATGCGTCGCCGCTTTTCTTCGTCAGGCGCACGTCCCAGTCGATTCCGGCCTCGTGGAACGCCTTGTTCAGCGTGCCGAGAATCGGGCGGTCCTGCCCGGCAGCGGGGTTGATGATCACCCACACACTTTGATACGGCGCGTTACTGCTGTCGATACGCGGTTGAAGTTCCTGATTCTGTTCGGACATGGATGCGCTCCACAGGGCTCGTGACAGGATTGCGCTCAGCCGTTATTGGCTACGAGAATGGGATTGGTTGTCGCCTCGACATTGACCGGGCTGGTGGCAACCGCCCAGACGTTGGCGACAAACGGCGTCGCGCCGACCTGCCAGAGGACAGCCGCGCCATCCGAGAGGTTGTTGTCGATGCCAATCAGCACAGGCGCTGCTTCCGTGCCGACCGGAGACATGAAGAACGACACGCGAATCGCGTTGCTGACGCCCTGCGCGCGAACCGTCACATTTCCCGGCGCAATCAGGTATTGCGCGTTGTCAACCACCGCCGGTTCGACCAGCACAAAACCGATGCCCGGCCCCTCGTTGCCAGAGTCAGCAGCAACGGGCGGTAACGCCGCCGGGGGCAGCGCGGCTGGCGCGCGCGGCAGATACAGCGTCTGGCCGGTGGTGATGAGGTCCGGGTTTTGCAGGCAGTTTCCGATGACCAGATCGACTAGTGGCGTGTTGGTCGCAATCGCCAGCGCGCCCAGCGTGTCGCCCGCCTGTACGGTGTAGGCTGTCCAGTCGGTGCGAACCTGACAGTTGGCCGGCACGTCGATGTTCGGCGGTTGTGCCTGTGCCTCAACAACGGGCTGCGTGACGACAAACGGCGTCTGGGTTGGCAAAGGGACGGCGGCTGTCAGCGTTAGCGCAAGGTCCTCCAGACTGGTGGTGGGCGTGACGACGACTTCCTGTGGCACGACGACCACTTCGGCCTGCGGCACGTCGGTCGCGGTGGGGAGAGGCGCTGCCTGAAACTGCGCCGACAGGGCACATGCGACCATCCCCAGCAGCAACAGACCTGCCAGCGCGATCAGAATCAGGACGACGGGTACGGCCATCAGCCTCGTTGAATCGGGTCCTCGGAACATAGGGCCGCCTTTGCACGCAGAAACCGCAATGATGTCCTGAGTCTACGGGATAAAATTTAGAGATAAATTAAATTGTTGCGAGGAGGTGCTTCAAGGATGGCTTTTGTCTCTCAAAATGCGGAAAAAGTGGCTAGGAATTGTGAGCCAAAATAACGAGGAGATCATGAAAGTACTGGACGACTTTTAAAAATAAGGCTACCGCAATAAAGACACAGGCCGGTTGACCGCGGCGCGTTTTTTGTTCTATCATCATAAAACAACTGCCTATAGGAACGTGTTCTAACCTCTTCGAGGACGGCAGCTTTTGAGTAGATACGTTTCCACCGTTCCACCTTCCATCCTTCACCGACCCCTCCGTTTGGAAGCCCGCAGCTTTAGCTGTGGGGAGGAAAAACGGGGCGCGGAGCGCCAGTTGCATAGTTCGCACATTTGTGTTATCCTTTCATATATGAAGCTCATCGCGCAGG
>QGUR01000183.1 GCA_003242205.1 Chloroflexota bacterium
AGACATGATTATTCAGGCCGCCGCCGACGAAGCGTTCAACTACTATTTTGAGCAGTCGGCGCTCTCGAATGATCGCAAGCAGCTTCCGGCCAACCCGCGCCAGCCGGCAGAGGAAATCGCCATGTTGCTCGAACAGGACGCGCAGACGCATCCGCGCATCTGGCTGGTCGCGCAAACTTTTCCAGACTGGCCAAGCGCGGGCATCGTCGAGCGCTGGCTAAGCACTCATCTCCAGCAGATTCGCGCGACCAGTGTAAGCGGCCTGCGCGTCGAGGAATATCGCCCGTGGCAGCCTGCGGCCGACGCCCCTACCGGCACGCCTCTGGCAACATTTGGCGATCTGGCCGAATTGACAGGCGCTTCCATCGACACCGCAATGGGCGATCAACACGCAGCACTGGTCGTGTTGTACTGGCGTCCGCTGCGCGACAGCGAAACGCCACTCAAGTTTTCCGTCCAGCTCATCGGCGCGACCAACCCGGCAACCGGAACGCCGCTCTGGTCGCAGGACGACCAGTTCCCGCAGGATGGGCGGCTCAGCACTACCACCTGGACTGCAGGTGAAACGTTCCGGGATGTCTATACGCTGCCACTTGCCGGTGTGCCGCCCGGAGAGTACACCGTTGTAGTGCGTCTTTACAATCCGGATACGGGCGAGCGTATCCCGGCCGGCGAAATGGACGGCGCAACCGCCGGCACGCTCATCATTCCCTGACCCCACACCCGTAGAGGAAAGAGGTTGGACCACAAAGATCACGTCGATCTCCTGAGCGCGGGCATACCTGCTCCGCGCGGAACTGAGCCTGTCTGGCTGGACATCGGTTCGGGAACCGGCGCGTTCACGCTCGCGCTGGCCGAACTGCTTGGTCCCGGCACGCATATCTACTCCGTAGACCGCGACCGGAGCGCGCTGGCAATCCAGGAACGCGAAATGAATCGCCGCTTTCCCGGCGTAAAACTCCAGACCATCGTTGCCGACTTCACCGACCTGCCCGACCTTCCACAACTCGACGGTATCGTCGCCGCGAACTCGCTGCACTTTGTTCGCCGGGAACGCCTGACCACCGTTATAAGCGGGCTGAAGCAGTGCCTTGCGCCAAACGGCCGCTTTATCGTGGTTGAATACAACACCGATACCGGCAATCAATGGGTCCCGTATCCATTTTCCTACGCTTCGTGGGTCCAGATTGCAGCTCAGGCAGGGTTCGCACACACCAAACTGCTGGCTCACAGGCCAAGCCGCTTTCTGGGCGAAATCTATTCCGCGCTCAGCGTCTGATCGCCTCTGCCATCATCCCGAATCGCCACAACAAATGGTCTCTTTCGCTTGAAGCGAAAAGACGCTACGCTTGCGGCCATCATCGCACGTAATGTCTGCGTGAGCGCCTGCACGCTAGAAACGCATGACGCCTTGTATCTGATCTGTATCTCGTTCAGGATTTCCAATGGCAAAGCGAACTGCATTTATCTTTCAAGGTGGCTGGCAGGGCCACGAACCGGCCCGGATGGCCGAACTGCTCGGCAGCCAACTGCGCGCTCATGACTTTGACGTGACCATCTCGGATACGCTGGACGCCCTGATCGAATACGACCTGTCCGCTTTCGACCTGATCATTCCGATCTGGACGATGGGCAAGATTACGGATGAACAACTGAAACCCTTGCTGGCTGCCGTTCAGGGCGGCGTCGGCATCGGCGGTGTTCATGGTGGCATGGCCGATGCCTTCCGCGAACAAACGGAGTATCAATACATGGTCGGCGGGCAATGGGTGGCGCATCCCGGCGGTGATGGCGTGACCTACACCGTTCACATCGACGGTGAACCAGACCCGATTACCGACGGCATCAATGATTTCGTCGTCACATCGGAACAGTATTACATGCATATCGACCCGGCCATTCGCGTGCTGGCAACAACACGTTTTGGCGACGTCGTTATGCCGGTTGTCTGGACCAAACACTATGGCAAGGGCCGCGTCTTTTATTGTTCACTCGGCCACACGCCCGACGTGATCAAAGACGAAGCGCTGACCATCGTCACGCGCGGCTTGCTATGGGCAGCGGAAAGCAAATATGCCGGAGATTGACGATCCGGCAGGCACGGCGCGTCGTTATGGGCGTCTGGCTAGAGCGTTCCGCCAAGATTCCAGGGGTTGAATTCGGATTCGCCGACGCCCTGCGCCTCGCTCTTGGTCTGCTCGCCCGACGCGACGCGGATCATCAGCTCAAAGAGTTCGCTCGCCACCGCCTCCAGCGTCTTGCCTTCGAGGACTTCCCCGGCGTTTAGATCCATGTCATCTTCCATACGCCGGTACATTTCGGAGTTGGTGGCGACTTTAATCGACGGCACGGGCTTGAAGCCGAATACCGAGCCGCGGCCGGTCGTAAAAACGATCAGATTGCTGCCGCCCGCGACCTGTCCCGTGGCCGATACCGGATCGTAGCCCGGCGAATCCATGAAGACAAGGCCGCGTTCGGTGATGCGCTCGGCATAGTCGTAGACTGCGGTCAGCGGCGTGTTGCCGCCCTTGGCGACCGCGCCCAGCGATTTCTCGAAGATCGTCGTCAGGCCGCCGACCTTGTTGCCAACGCTCGGATTGTTGTCGATTTCCATCCGGTGTTTACGGGCGTGATCTTCCCACCAGCGCACTTTTTCCACCAGCTTCTGGCCGACCGCTTCGCTGATGGCCCGGCGCGTCAGCAAGTGTTCCGCGCCGTAAATCTCCGGCGTTTCCGCCAGTACGCCGGTTCCACCCTGCCGCACCAGTTCGTCCACCGCCAGGCCGAGCGCAGGGTTGGCCGTCACGCCAGACCAACCATCGCTACCGCCACACTGCAAGGCGACGATCAATTCCGAAACCGGCTGCGGCGAACGCGCCACGCGGTTAACTTCCGGCAGCAGTTCGCGAATCGCGCCGACTCCCGCCTGAACCGTCTTGCGAATACCGCCCTCATCCTGAATATTGAGGCTCGGCGGTGGCTTCAGGCCATTGCCGGCGTCGAGTGAGTAGTTGCGAATCAGATCGGCAATCTGGTTAGTCTCGCACCCTAGCCCCACCAGAATATACGCGCCGACGTTAGCGTGAACCGCCATGCCCGCTAGCGTGCGCTGCAAGAGCGCGTAATCCTCGCCGCCGATCCGGTTTCCGCAACCCGACTGGTGCGCCAGCGCCACCACGCCGTCAACATTGGGATACTCGGCGAGGATTTCATCGGTGAAAGCGCGGGCAATCTCGCGGGACGTATGCGCCGAACAGTTGACCGTGGAAATCACAGCGATCATGTTGCGCGTGCCAACACGCCCATCGGGGCGTAGATAGCCGTTAAACGTGCGACGCTCGCTTTCCGCGACGACCGCGACCGGCGTAACATCGACGCCAAAGGCATAGTCGCGCTCAAAATCGGCCACACCGAGGTTATGCGAATGGATGTGTTCGCCGGGAGCAATCGCGGCTGTTGTGAACCCGATCACCTGCCCGTAGCGCCGCACCGGCTCGCCCGCCGCCAGCGCCCGCAGCGCGATTTTGTGGCCTGCCGGTATAAACTGCCGAATGGTAACGGCATCGCTACTGCTGCTTTCAAGAACCGTGCCGGCTTGCAGCGGCGTCTTGGCAATCGCGACCTCGTCCACCGGATGCAGGCGAATCGCCACTTGATCCAACGCTACTCGCCCGGAAGAAGGAATATCCACCCACGAAACGTTACTCAGGCTCATGTCTGCTCCCGTTCAACCGCCTCACAGGATAACTGTATCATGATTCGGCGGCAGGGGGCCGGTATTCGAGCGCGCCGAGGTAAATGCTGTTCGCCTCGACCGGATTCCCGTCTGCGTCGACGACGGTCGCCCGTTCCATGGTCGTCAGGTCATACAGGCCGGTCAACACGTCGTAGGAGCCAGGCGGCATGTCATCGGGAATGACAATAGCCCACTCATCGACAAACCCTTCATTGGCGGGCCAGTCGGAAGTTGGAAACCGCCCGCCAAAGGGTGGCTGGTCGAACGAAAAGACTGCGCCCGTTTCGCGGTCGATTAACTGGAAGAACTGCTGCAAATCGCGTGGCGGCGGGGCGTCTGTCCGCCACCAGAAGCGCACCCCAAATTCGGACACCGTCACCGGTTCCTGCGGCAGGTCGTAGCCCTCCAGATGAATGCCTTCGGTCGGAAAAGTATGGACTGCGGTGATAACCGGCGCGGGCGGTTTCGCTTCGGGCAGCGCAGCGACAGCGTCCAGAATAATACTGTCATGCGCCAGCGGGCGCGCCTGTCCCGCGTCGACGACTGGTACGCCGGTCGTATCCTGCCACGGGCGGCCCAAAGGCCACGGCCCAAACCAGACACGCACCATCAGCCAGTAGCTCTGCGGCGCGGGCAAATCATCCGGCAACTGTATCCAGACCGTGCGACGCAGCACCACATGCGGGAACCAGGCCCGGCTCGGTATTGGCCCGGCATGTAAATCATCGGACTGCGCGACCGATGCGATTTCGGGATGGCTTAGCGCGTGAACCGAGAGGCTGTAATCTTCGGGCAGACCGGCTTCCGCCTCCCAGTAGAGCGTCAGTTCGATCTCGCCGCCGGGGCGAACCACCGCCGGCGAAAGGCGATAGCCGACGAGACGCAAGCCGCCCTCAAACTCGACGTTGGCGGGCTGTGCCAATAACGCTGCTTCCAGACGCGCCTGGAAGAGCAGAACAAACAGCAGCCACAATGTCCAGATCGTGCCGCCCGCAACCAGGACTCGCCCGGCGCGCACCCAGCGCTCTCCACTCAGCCGCTCCTGCAAAAACGAAATCATGCCCGCCAGAATAATCGTCGCGCCGACCATCTCGAAGACTTCTTCGAAGACGTACATCCAGCGCGCGTTCTGATTCTCGCTCACCCAGCCGCGCAGAGCGAATTCCTCGATGCCAATGCCGGCCACTGCCATAATGATGAAGCCGATGAAAAGCAGCGCGAACAGCCGCACCTGCCGCCGGAAGCCAAACCAGTAGGCCGCTGCCGTTAGCGCGAAGAGGCCAAGACCGGCCAGCGCATAGGGAATGCGCCACGCATCGGTCTCAACGCGGCTGCCCATCGTTTCGTGAAGCGCGTAAAATTCATCGATGCTGAGGAAGGCGAACCCGGCTGCCAGCAACAGCCAGTAAGCGCGCCGCCAGCGCTGTCGCACCGGCAGCGTGAAGGCGATTAGCAAGGCGGCCAGCGCGATCACCATCAGTTGTAGCGACGAGAAGATTGAACCGAGATTGAGCTCCAACTGGAGATCGAAGAACCAATCCCAGAATGGTGGCATGGTGTTGGCCAGGCTGACCAGATGCGCTCCGGCAACCGCAATTTCCAGACCGATCAGCACCAGCAACAGATTGCGCGCAAACGGCTTGAGCGGTCGCCGCGCGATGACCAGCAGGGCGATGACAATAGCTCCGCCAATGACAGCGAGCGACAACCAGAAGAGAACGCGGAAAAGCATGTATACCGATCCCGAAGAGCACTGGAGCAACAAACCGGGAAGTATAGCGCGCAAACGGAAGCGGCGGGAACCACGATCGCGTGCCGAACGTCAGGGCAGCTCGTATTCTGACCAGAGGAGCGCTAATCGCCTGTGAGAGAACGGGCCGCCGCAACACCGGCGACATAGCCACTGGACCAGGCCCACTGGAAGTTATAACCGCCGATCCTGCCATCTACATCGCACAATTCGCCGCAGAGGTACAGGCCGGGACAGACGCGAGATTCCATCGTGTCCAGCTTCAGTTCGCTAAGCGGGACGCCGCCCGCCGTAACTTCGGCGTAGGTGAAACCGCGATTGCCGGTCACCGGCAACGGCATTTCGGTGAGGGTTGTAACCAAATCGCGTCGCTTCTGCCGGGAAAGCTGATCAATACGAGTGGCCGGTTCGACGCCGGCTTGCTGGCTCAGACTACGCGCCAGACGCTCCGGCAGTAACGCGCTGAGGAAGCGCAGGATGGTCGTCTTGCCCGTCCGCAGCAGGCCGGTCTCAAGCTGCTCGCGAGTAAAGTCCGGCAACCAGTTGATGACCAGCGTAGCGCCCGGATCATCGAAGCGGGCGTCGATGAAATAGCGGCTGATGTCGAGAACGGCTGGCCCGGACAAACCAAAGTGCGCCAACAGCGTGGAACCGGTCATCGCGATAAGCCGCCTGCCCCGGCTGTCCCGCACTTCGAGCGTTGCCGGGACAGCAATTCCACTCAGCCGGCATAGCGGATGGTCTTGCGGCAGAGTCAGCGGTACCAGTGCGGGAAACACACGCGGCGTGATCGTATGGCCGAGCGATTTCGCCAACTCATAACCAAACCCATCTGACCCGGATTTCGGCAAACTACGCCCGCCCGTTGCCAGGATGACGCGCCGGGCCCGCAATTCTCCCCAGTCGCCGCTGACGCAAAAGCCGCCGTCTTCACGCCGAATCGCCCGGACGCGGTTCGGGTGCAGCAACCGCGCTCCGGCGTCGCTGGCCGCCTGCAGGAGCGCATGAAGCACGCTGCGCGCATCATCGGTCACCGGGAACAGTTTACCTGTTTCTTCCCGTTTCAACTCCACACCGAGCTTGCGAAAAAAGGCTACCGTTTCAGGCACATCGAAACGCAGCAGGACCTTGCGAATGGCGTTCTGCGAGGAGCCTGCGTAGGCCGAAGCGTCAACCGTGTCGTGGGTGACGTTGCAACGCCCTCCGCCGGCAACCAGAATCTTCGCGCCGAGCCTGCGCGCGCCATCGAGCGCCACAACACGCGCCTGTGGAGCAGTCCGCCCGGCCCAGATCGCGGCGAACAAGCCCGCTGCCCCTGCTCCAACGACTGCCACATCGACGTCCTGCTCCATGCATGCCCCTCATCATTCAGACAATGGAGCGAAAGTGTAGGAAATCGCAACACGGGACGCAATTCCCAAGATAGCCCGCGCCGAAGGTGGGAACCGGCGCAGGCTGCGGGTAGACTTGATGAAGATACGATGTGTTTCATGACTACGCGAAGGAGGAAGACTGTGCAGTACCGGACTTTTGGCCGAACCGGCTGGCAGGTTAGCGAAATTGGCTATGGCATGTGGGGCATGGGCGAGTGGAGCGGCTCGGACGACCGTGAATCGATGGCGGCACTCGAACGCGCAGTTGAACTGGGATGCAACTTTTTCGATACTGCTTTCGCCTATGGCGAGGGCCGCTCGGAAAAGCTGCTGGGCAATCTGGTACGCGCTCATCCCGACAAAAAGCTGTACACCGCCAGTAAAATCCCGCCGAAAAACCGCAAATGGCCTTCGCGCCGGGGATACCGGATCGAAGACGTTTTCCCGCCAGATTACATTCGCGAAATGACCGAGAAGAGCCTGCAAAATCTCGGTCTCGAAAGCCTGGATCTGATGCAGTTCCACGTCTGGGAGGATGACTGGGCCGATGACGAAGGCTGGCAGCGCGCCGTCGAAGACCTGAAGCGTGAAGGCAAGGTCAAGGCCATAGGCATCAGCGTCAACCGCTGGGAACCGGAAAATGTCCTGCGCACGCTGCGAACGGGCCTGATTGACGCTGTGCAGGTAATCTACAACATTTTCGACCAGGCCCCGGAAGACCGGCTCTTCCCGGTTGCTGATGAACTGAATATCGCCATTATCGCGCGCGTGCCGTTTGACGAAGGCACGCTGACCGGCACGCTGACGAAAGACACACGCTGGCCTGAAGGCGACTGGCGCAACAGCTATTTCGTCCCTGAAAACCTCAACGCCTCGGTTGATCGCGCCGAAGCGCTGCGCCCGCTGGTTCCCGACAATATGACGATGCCAGAACTGGCACTGCGCTTCATCCTGCAGAACCCGACCGTCAGCACGATCATCCCCGGCATGCGCAAGCTGCGGCACGTCGAGGCTAATATCGCTACCAGCGACGGCCAGCGCCTGCCCGATGAACTGATGGCAAAGCTGCGCGAACACCGCTGGGATCGCACCCCGACGGAGTGGTCGCAATAGGCGAACGGCAACACCCAAGAACCCGTTTCCTTGCTATGCAATCGGGGAAGCGGGTTCTTGGTTTCCGCCGGTTGCGGCGTTCAGAGCCGCCCAACCAGCGCTACACCATTGAAAAGTTTCTTCGGGCCAAATCGAGTTATGATTGCGCTCACGAAAGCTGCCTTTCAGCCCGCCTATCGCTTGTTCAGGCCTCATGTCCGAAATCGACGATTTGCTGGCAATCATCTTCGACGGCAGGCCATCCGCTTTCGCTGCCGAGTTTGAAAGCTGGATACGAAACTCACGGCGGTTCAAGGCATTTGCAACCCAGTACCGCGCCAAAATCCGCGCCAAGTTGAAAAACGCACGGGATGAAAGCGGATTAGGCGATGTGCGCGCGGAACTGGCCACGGTAGCGCTGCTACTGAGCGATCCCCGCTTCGCGCTCGAATACGAAACCTATGCAGCGTCCAAACAACGCGGGCCAGATTTCACCGCCACCTTCCGCACGCGCACATCATTCAATATCGAGGTTCGGCGCATACGTGGCCGCGAACTGGACAGTGAAACAGACAGCAGAGTGCGCTCGTTAAAGCTGATGACCATCCTGCGTGACAAGGTGGGGCAGATGCCGTCCGGCAAGGTCAATCTGCTATGGTTGCACAGCGAACACAAGCTGCAGGTTGAGGGGGCAGGTGACGCGGCAACGAAGCTGCGCCTAATGGCCGAACGAAAAGACAATGACTTCTTCGTGGATCGTGGATTTGCCAACGCCAGCGTCTTTCTAAAGCAGTATCGCCTGTTAAGCGGAATTGTCGTGCGCTGGCACAACGAGCAAGCGTTATGGCTAAACTCGGTCGCACGACACCCGCTGCCGTCGGAAATTGCGACCGCGATCCAGCGCCTGCCAGCAACCTAGCCCCTTGCCGCTTCGCGACGCAGCATCCAAGCTATTCCTCTGCTGGGCCTTTGG
>QGUR01000184.1 GCA_003242205.1 Chloroflexota bacterium
GAGGAGCCAGAAGTGAAGCGCTTAGCTGTACAGCACGTAGCGGTTGAGAAAGCGCAGGATCGCCTCGTAATAGGCTTCTATCGTTTCGGGTTTCCGCCAGCCATGACCTTCACCCTCAAAAACGATGTATTCGTGCGGTACGCGACGCGCCCGCAACGCGGCGACAATCAAATCTGACTGTTCCTTTGGCACGACTTTGTCCTCCGTGCCCTGAAAAATCAGCACCGGATCGACGATACGATCCGCCCGGAACAGCGGCGAACGCTCGCGATAGCGTTCCGCATCGTCGGGCAGCACGCCGAGCAGCGATTCGCTGTAGCGCGACTCGAATTTGAATTCGGACTCGGCGATCAGCATGAACTGGTTGGAAATGCCGTAGGAACAGATGCCGGCGCGATAGAAGTGCGGCTTTTCGATGAGCGATTGCAGCACGGTAAACCCGCCGGCGCTGCCGCCCATAATGACCAGCCGCGAAGGATCGACCAACCCGCGATCCACCAGCGCCTGCGCGCCGCTGGCGCTATCCTCTACGTCGTAAATGCCCCACGCTCCACGCAGCTTGTCCTGATAAGCGCGGCCATATCCGGTGCTGCCGCGATGATTCACCTCCAGCACGGCAAAACCGCGCGTGGCGAAAAACTGGGCAACTGGCGAGTACCCGGCCTGCGCCTGCGATGTCGGCCCGCCGTGAACGTAGACGACCAGCGGCGGCTTGCCGGTTCCTTCGTATTCCGGGTTCGTGGGAGCGTAGTACAGCCCGTGCACGGTTTCGCCGTCGTGGCCTGTCCAGACAATCGCTTCGGGAACAGACAGATAGGAAGCCGGAAGGCTTTCGGAACCCGAACGGCGATGCACGGTCAGGCCGCGCCCTTCTGCGATGATGACGCTGATACCGCGCGGCGTGTCCGGCTCCAGAGACAGGATCGGTGGCGCGACTGGCCCCTGAGCCTCGTAGGTAATCACGCGGCTGGGAATGGTCGGAGAACCCGCGATCAGCGCCACGGCATCGCGGGTTGGCGACGCAGCAATCTGTTCCAGATAGGTGTAGTCGTCCAGCTCGTCGACTTTGGTCGCTTCATGTGTGCGCGTGTCGATCTTCCACAGGCTGTTGAAGCCACGCTCGTTACGAATGCTGTAGATCCAGCGGCTATCATGGCTCCAGGCATAGACTCGCATCCCTTGAACCCACGCGGGCGCACCATGTTCGACCTCGCCGGTTGTAAGCTGCACGTGAGTGCGCTCTGCCAGATCGTAGAGATAAATGTGCCCCCAGCCACTGGCGTCACTGATGTACGACAGCATGCGCCCATCCGGAGAAAATTCGGGTTGCAGAATTGCCGTTTTTTCATCCCCGGCGATGACTTCGATGCTGGCAATCTGCGGCATACCCGATGCATCCGCTTCAAGCGTGGTCAAATGCAGTTCCGTGCCGTCCCACGGCATCTGCGGGTGGTTCCAGGTGATGTAAGCCAGCCGCGTACCACTGGGATGCCAGACCGGCTGCATGTAAAAATCGGCCTGAAAAGCCAGTTTGCGCGGCCAGTGCTCACCCTCGGTGTCGACAATCGCCAGACCGTCAACGCCTTCGTAGTGATGAACGAATACGACCCACTGGCCGAACGGCGAAACTGCCGGCGAAGCCAGCCGGCCAAACGCCGGTGTGATCGGGCGTGGCAGCCCTTCCGACAACGACTGGCAGTACAGGCGACCGTCAGATGCCGCGAACAGCACGCGCCCCTGTGAAACGGTGAATTCGCCGCCTCCGTAACCGATGCCGCCCCGCACCGAGAGCTCGGTGTTCAGGTCGCGCGGAGCCTGTAGTCCCTGCTGGGCAACCAGCACGCCCTGTTTGCCGCGCCCCTCCAGCCAGACCAGTGTTTCACCATCGTCGTCCCACTGCACATCGTACAATCGAAGTTTCGACGGCATGGATTTCGGCGAAAGCGGGCTTCGCCAGGTTCCATACTGTTGCAGACGCTTGACCACCTAACTTACTCCTGCGAGGATAGTCGTGGGGATAAAGAAACGCCCCGTTCTCACGGGGCGTCGGGTTTTGGTATGGAGTGCGGCAAGAAGTTTTTTATGAAAAATTAGTTTCTGCACTCCACACGTCTATTTAGTGTTGCTGCTCGTAGTATAGAGCACAGTAAACGGCGACGTCAACAAGATTTTTATAGCTGGTTCTCATCTGGAGATCGTTCTGATCGTAACTAACGATAGTTCGCATCGTCACAATATCGACAGCGGGTGTTTACTAACAGGTGTTACCATTGCTGAAAATGTCTTAAGAAGGCTGATATACAAATAAAGCGTTGAGGGAAAACACTTGAAATCGCGCACCCTCAACGCTTTATGGAGTCCTTAACAGCTTCTCATTTAGCGCTAATTTCGTGCAATCTGCACAAGCTTAGCGCCGGCTTAGGCCCGCCCTCCCTGCGCAAGCCAGGCCCGTGCCAGTTCGCTTTGCGGCGCGTATTCGCTGGAGATGATCTCGACGATGGTTCCGGCCTCAGCCCAGTGATACAGCTTCTCGGCGTTGCTGTTCTCGGACATCACACAGCCATACGTGTAGGGATAGCCAACATTGCCGCCGCCAAGATACGCGCCGTTTGGCAGCCGCACCGCGCCGTGGAAACCGTTCATCAGGCCCGGCACGACTTCATAGATGCCCATGAACCAGTACATTTCCCACTGGCCGCAACCAGACTGGCCGCAGAGTTCAAACGTGCTGCCCAGCGCCTTCTCGCTATGCGACAGAATCTGGTAGACGCCGGGATAGGTCGGGAAACTCGACGTGCCGGACGAAATCAGCCAGCGGAACACCTCGCGGCCATTCTCATACGCCACCAGCGACTGCGTATCGAGGTTGACGATAATCCGCTTTTCCGCAACAGGCTCCAGCGGGAGCGTGATATCGCGCGACGGCAGATTGATCGTCATGCCGGGCGTGAGGCGATCCCAGTCCAGACCGGGATTGGCATTGGTCAGCGCATAGAAGGGAACGCCAAGCCGCCGCGCAATCCGGTATCCGGTATCACCCGATACAACCTCATACCGGGTGGGGCGATAGCGAATGCGAAGGTTGACGCTTGTCTTGCCTTCGCGAATCGCTTCCTCGACATTGCCCATCGTTTCGGTCGGCTCAAGATAGCGCACGCCATCCGGTTCCGGGTTTAGCGTGGCGTTCTGCGCCTGCAGAAAGTCGTGGAAGACATCTTCGCGCAGCCCCAGACCATCCGTTTTCGCCTCCAGCCACGAGGTAAAGGTGTCGCGGTCGGTCGCCCAGGTGATGCGTTCGTCGCGCATCGGGTCATAGCCAATCAGCGTGAACTGCTGGCTGGCCAGCGCCGCTGCCTGTTCCAGATAGGGTTCCGGGTCGATGACTTCGGGCTGCAGCGGGTTCATGACCAGCTCAAGCGTGCCGGTAGCGGCCACAGCAGCCGCATTCTCGCGCAGTCGCTCAACCGTGCTGCCGACATCGAGCACCGCGCCCGGACGGCCTTCCACGCCCACCAGCCTGTCTCCCTCCCAGCGGTAGCCAGCGTTGTAGGCCGCGTAATTTGCTTCTTCCGTCAGGTTGAGCAGATAGTTCTGGGCCACAAACAGATCGACATCGACGACCGGCTCCACGCTATAGCCAAACGGCAGCCCGGCCATGCCGACCGCGCGTGCGCGTTCCGCCGTCTTGTGGCTGTCCAGAATCAGGCCCAGTTCGTCCGGTTTGACCGACCACGAACGCTCACCCGCAGTCAACTGAAGCCGCAGGGAAGTGCGCCACGTCTGTTCCAGCTTGGCCGCCGCCTCTTCGACTGTCAGATCGCCAAGATGCGTGCCGAGCGCCCAGACATTCGGAAACAGACGGCCCGTAACCAGATGCGACACCACAAACAGGGCAAACAGCGCCACCAGCCCAATGCCGATCGCCCTGGCAACGTAGGGCCGGTGCAGCGCATACCACCATGCATCCCGAATCCAGAGTTCCGCGCGCGCCCGCCAGTTGTTGGCGGTCACGGGCACTTCGGGCCGTCGCTGGCGCGCCCAGCGCGGCGTCCCCGTTATCAGCACGGACGCTTCGGCAGTCCGCGCGGTAGTTGCGAAGGGCAAATTCGTCCGGCGCGCACGCCGGGATGTCACCCGTTCGCGCACGCTCCGGCGGCGTCTAATATGAGGGTGCTCTATGTCCATCGCGCGTCACTCAAAAGCTAACAAGTCACGTTTAATACTGAAATCCCACCTCTACTTTAATACAGGGGATCAAAACGTGACAAGTGAGCTAGGAGAAACGGCGCGAAATTTAACGGGCTTCGGTGCGATAATCGTTGCGCGGCGGTGAAAAGGCGTCGATCACCAGTGTGTCGATGATGGCGCGCGCGCTGTGCAGCACGCCTCCGGGAATGGCATAACTATCGCCCGGATGCAGCACCTGAGTCACGCCGCCAATCGTGATTTCAACCCGGCCATAGATGACGTAGCCAACCTGATCGTTCTTGTGGCTGTGCTCGGGGACGACCGCATCGCGTTCCAGAAAAAACTCGCAGAGCATCACTTCATCGGTCGTGCTCATCGTCCGGCGATGCACGCCTGTAAGCATCTCCACCTGTTCCGAATCGCGTGGAGTAACAAAGTAACCGTCTGCCATGTAATCCCACTCTCTGAAAGGTTGCTAATTTTCGTTTGTATTATGTCGATGGCGATCTTCGTTGTCTACCACATGGACTTATGCCTCCCCACTTCGCCATAGCATTGACAGGCGGGTCGGCTACAATACGGCGGTTTATCCGCATGATTGATCGCGATCACGACAATCCTCGTGCTCCGCAAGGACTGCAACGCATGACCTCTGGGTCCGGTAAATTGTATATCTACGAAATCAACACCTGGGTCTGGCTGCACGAACTGAGCCAGCAGTACCAGCGCCCGGTAACGCTGAGCGACGTCCCCGACGAGGCGCTGGACGCTCTCGCCGAGTTGAACATCGACTACATCTGGATGATGGGCGTGTGGAAGCGCAGCGAATATGCACGCCTCAACGCGCTGAAATACAAACACGAGTATGTCGCCGCCCTGCCGGACATCGAAGATGAGGACGTCATCGGTTCCGCCTATTCCATCGCTGCCTATGAAGTCGAGCCGCGCATCGGCGGCCGGGAAGGTCTGGCGCAATTCCGCCAGAAGCTGCGGGAACGCGGCCTGAAACTGATCCTCGACTTCGTGCCGAACCACATCGCCATCGACCATCCATGGGTAGACGAACATCCGGACTTCATCGTTCAGGGTTCGGCGAAAGACGCGCGCAGCCGCCCCGGCGACTTTTTCCGCCACCAGACCAGCGACCAGCGCGCGATGATCTTCGCGCATGGCCGCGACCCGTATTTCCCCGGATGGAGCGACACGGCGCAGTTGAACGTCTTTAACCCCGAACTGCGCGAGGCTTTGCTCGAAACGCTGCTGGATGTTGCCAGCCAGTGCGACGGCGTGCGCTGCGACATGGCGATGCTCGTCATGAACGAGATCTTTCGCAACACCTGGAATGGCTATGTCGCCGACCCGCCCGAAACCGACTTCTGGCCGTTCATGATTCCGCAGGTCAAAGCGCGCTATTCCGAGTTCATCATGATCGCCGAAGTCTACTGGGGGCGCGAATACGACATGCTGCAACAGGGGTTCGATTTCACCTACGATAAAACCCTGTACGACCGCATCATGGAAGTCGATGTGCAGAAAGTGCACGCTCACCTGACCGCGCCGATTGAGTTTCAGCAGCACATGGTGCGCTTTATCGAAAACCACGACGAGCCGCGCGCCCACGACAGGCTTGGCCCGGCGCGCAGCCTGCCCGCGGCGACGCTCATTTGCACGCTGCCCGGCGCGTGCCTGCTGCATCACGGGCAGTTGACCGGCGCGCAGGTCAAGCTGCCGGTGCAAATCCGGCGCGGCCCGATCGAAACGCAGCGCGAGGACCTACGACAGCATTACCTCAAGCTGCTGCAAGAAACGCACACGCCGATCTACCGGCTGGGTGAATGGCGTCTGTTCGAACTCGCGCCGGTCGCCAAAGACGACATCACCGTTTACAACCTGCTGGCTTATGGATGGCGGCTGGATGGCGAATACCGCCTGATCGTCGTCAATCTGACGTCGATCACGTCCTACGCCCGGCTACCGCTGAAAGGCTGGGAAGAGGTAGCAGGCCATGACTGGATTCTGCACGATATCGATGACGGCTCGACCTACGTCCGCCGGGGCAGCGAAATGATCACCCCGGCCCTGTTATTGGAGCCAAATCTTTTCAAAGCGCACTTTTTCCGTTTCCAGCGCAAAGACTAGGCACGAACGCCGGTGCGTTACCGCAATCTCGCCCTGCTGTATGGCGGCATCACCCTGCTGTGGCTGCAACTGGAAGAGGACAGCGTACTTCCGGCTGTCGTGCTGGGGCTGGGCGCGGCGCTGCTGCTGGCGGCGCGGTTCGCCCGGCCCGCGCCAGATCGCCTGCTCCCCATGATGCTCACAGGCGCGGCGACCGGCCTACTAACCGCCCCGCTGGCCGCCGCGCTCATGATTCTGAAAACCGGCCTGCACTTCCACGCCGTGCCGGATTACCCCCCCGCGCAGATTCTGGCCGTGCTTGGCCGCGCGCCGCTGTGGGCGCTGGCCGGCGCGCTGGCCGGCATCGGCCTTGCGCTGGCGACCAGAGCCTTCCGGGAATAGCGTCCTACCCCTTCACGGAACCGGATCGACGTAATAGGTCGAACCCTGACCTTCGGCGGTCCAGCCCGTCAGGCCGCCATAGCTGACCTGCCACCATGCCAGCCCTGCGGGATCGCACTGCGGCCCCGACAACACTTCAAAGACTGCGCCGGCGGGGATCTGGCCAATGATCTGCGCCTGCAGCGATGGCGATATCCGCAGGTTGTTCGGCAATCCGGGCGTCACGCGGCCCAGACCGCCGGGCGCGAGGCGCGAACCGATAAAGCCGGGACATACTTCGGGCTGCTGTTGTTGCTGCGGGGCCAGCGGCGGTTCCTCGATGCCACCCTGCGGCTGCTGCACCAGCAGATTGAACGGCTGCACGACGGAGCTGCCAAGCGGCGTGCTATCGACGACGCGGACTTCGCCGGGAAAAACATCGAGTTCGATCTGGTTCCATTCCCCTTCGACGTACTGGTAGTAGATGACCCAGCCGGCGCTGTTCTGCGCCAGAAACCCGTCCGGCGTTCCGGTCAGGAACCGGCTGCTTGCCGGAAACACGACCTGCGCCTGCGAGCCGTCGCGGTAGACGATGACGCCGTTCGGATTGCTGTCCGATCCCTGAATGACAAAGGCGTTGCCATCCAGAACCCACTGGGCCTGACGCAGATCGAGGTCCGCCGGGTTGAAATAGACCACCGGAGCAAGCGCTTCATTGCCTTCGCGTTCGCTCATGCGGATCGGAACGCCTTCGGCGTAATACTCAACCACATTGGCGGGCGGCAACATAGCGGCGATTTCGCCCGTCGGGTAGCTGGTATTTTGCGTCGTGTAGAGCAGTTCGTTGGTCAGCTCTAGCGACTGGCCGAAGATCGTGTAGAAGCGATCGGTCGACTGATAAAGCTGGTCGGTCGCCGGGTTCCAGACATAGTAGGGGCTTTCAAACGGCCCTTCGCAGGCATAACAACTGCCGACGAACAGGATGCCCTCGGAACGCCACGACTCCGGCATCGGGAAAACGTTAAACGGTTCGAGGCCCAGACGGGCGTTGATGGCGTCCATCGTTATCTGGTTCGTCGTCTGCCCGGTCGCGGGATCGACGATGAAGAAGCCGCCGTTCAGGTCATAGGTTTCGCGATCATCAAAACCAACATAGGCAACCGCGAGATGGCTGCCATCCGGGCTAAACCCGGCGAGCAGATAGGCCTCGACATCCGGCACGGGAGCGCTGGCGAAGGTGCAGCACGTCCCCGTTTGCAGATCCATGATGGCGACCGGCGGCGCGCCCGGCGCATCCCCATGTCCCCACAAAGCAACCGCCGCATAGCGCTGGTTGCCGGAAATCGCGACATCTGCCAGCCCGACGGGACCGGAGCCAAAGGCAGTCGCCGGAATCGTCCAGCGGTCGGTGACGCCGTTCGGCGTCAGCACCACCAATTCGCCGCTCGCGCCCGCCTCGCCGGTGTGCGAAAAGAGCACGACTTCCCATGCCGAGATTCCCTGAGCCTGAAGTGAAACCGGAGCCAGAACGAAGAGCAGGACCAAGCAAAGCCAGCGCATCAGTCATCGAGTCCTTTCCGTAGCAGCAGATAACTGGATTATATGACGTTTAACTATGGGGGCCAGTTCCCGCTGCAACGCAAAGCACCGGCCGGCAACGGCGTTCGCGGAATATCGGAAAGCAGCCTAGCGGTTGTCAGAGGCGCGCCCAGCCAGCAGCGCGGCGGTTTTCTCGGCGAGGCGGCCCAACTCGCGCATCCAGCGCTCCGCCAGCGCCTTGCGGCGGTCGTTTGCCGCCTCGAAAGCTGCCTGCGCCTGCGCCATGATGTTGAGCGCCGAAGCCGGCTCGCCACGGCGCATGTACGTCAGCGCCAGATAGTAGAGCGTTTCGGGCCGTTTGGGATCGACCCGGTACGCGGTCATGAACCGTTCGAGCGCCGTATCCCAGTCCTGATTGCGGTAGGCCAGCATGCCCAGACCATAATGCGCCAGCATTTCATAGGGAAAGTGTTCCAGCGCGCGCTGAAAATCGGCCTCCGCCTCGGCCAGCGCACCGTCTTCATACTGAAAGAAGCCGCGCGCCGCGTAATACTCGGCCTTTGTCGGCAGCAGTTCAATCGCGTAATTCATGGCGTCGATTGCTGCGTCGAAGTTGCCTTTACGATACGCCCCAAGCCGCGTTTTAAGCATTGTGTCGCCCCCAAACGCAGTAAGCCCACAAG
>QGUR01000185.1 GCA_003242205.1 Chloroflexota bacterium
GACCTGTGCCGCGCCGGAATGTGGAAACAAAGCCGCGAGGGCTTCCTGCACACCCTCGCGCTCGTTTTCAACAGCCGTCAGCATCCGAGCCAGCGCCCGGCGATTGCCCGATAGGAGCGCCTCGACCAGTTCATTCATCTGGCGTCGCCCTGCCTGTGGCGACCAAACCGCGGATGTGTTCGACGATTGTCTCGGTGCTCGTTCCCGGCCCAAACACGCCGCGTACACCCATCGCTTCCAGTTCAGCCCGGTCGGCGTCGGGAATGATGCCGCCGACGACGAGCGGCACGTCGTCCAGACCATTCGCTCGCATCTGCTCGCGGATGCGTGGCACCAGCGCGAGATGCGCGCCGCTGAGAATGCTCAGGCCGACGACGTCGACGTCTTCCTGCAACGCCGCTTCGGCGATCATCTCCGGAGTCTGGCGCAGGCCGGTGTAGATCACTTCCATGCCGGCGTCGCGCAGCGCGCGCGCGATGACCTTGGCCCCGCGATCATGCCCGTCGAGGCCCGGCTTGGCGATTAAAACACGAATGGCTTGCCCGGTCATAGCTTCCTTCCGTCCAGCCTGTGCCGGACGCATATTCAGGTTCACGTGCGCGTTCGATTATAGCGGAAGGTCACGGCGCTTTCACGTGCCAGCCAGGATCGGGCATCGCTCAATGCTTCCGCGGAAACCCCCATGCTACAATGCGGAAGAAACCGTTTCACGGCACACTGTTGACACGAAGGAGCAGCATGGGCGCGGCATCCAACAGCAGCAATCCTGGCAGGCCCCTCTGGACGGGTTCGCCTGTGTCGGGCGCGGCCATCGAACCCGCTTCCAGCCGGCTGGGTTTTCTCACTACGCTGGCGGTCGCGGCGCTGGCACTAACGGCGTTCGCGCTCTATCTTGGGCTGGCGCTGCAATGGGGTCGGGGAACGTTTCCCGGTATTTTCGTCACGCCCGCGCTGGTCGTTGATCAGACAACGCCTGTGGAGCATGGCTCGTGGCCGGGGCTGGCCGCCGGGCTGATGCCGGGCGACCGCATTGTCAGCCTCAATGGCGACGATTTGGGCGCAACTCTGGACGCGCTCGACCGCTTCCATGCGCTGTCGCACTCGCTTGCGCCCGGCCAGCGCATTTCAGTCGGCTTTGAACGCCCGGCCGACCGGCTGGACGATACTGCTGCCGGAGTGACCTGCGCCGAACCGCGCGATGGCGTGGCGCAGTGCGTGGTTGATTATACGGTGGCGGCGCTGCCGCGCGCGGATCTCGTCGCTCTGGCGTTGATCCCGTTTGCCACCGCGCTGGCGCTGCTGGCGGCGGGGCTGATCGTGCTGCGGATGCGCGCGCACCAGCCAACCGCGCTGATCGTGAGCGCCCTCTGCTTTTCGCAGTCGATCTTCACCGCAGGTCTGTTTGACCGGCTGACGACTCACGCGCTGATCCCGGTGTGGCTGCTGGCGACGTTGGCGCTGGCCGCCTGTTTCGGGCTGCTGGCGATCTACTATCCGGTTCACAATGCGCGGTTGAACGCTCGCCCGTACTGGCGTTTCCTCCCGCCCACGTTGGCAGCAGTCCTCGGCCTGATCGTTTTGTCGCTCGATGCGCGTTCTCCATCGCCAGCGGTTCTCTCAGGCGAGGAACTGGCCAGCTTCGCAGCGCTGGCCGGGGCCGCCGTTTTTGCGTTCAGCCAGATCAGGCGTCGTCGTCTGGCGGTGCTTCCGGCGCAGCGCGACCAGAGCAATCTGGCGCTGATCGGCGTTCTGCTGGCCAGCGCGCCGCTGTTACTCTGGGGCATTAACCTGCTCCTGCGCCCGCTGTTCGGCTACGAACCGCTCGCGCTCAACCTGAACGCGGCGACGCCGTTTCTCGCGCTGCCCGCGCTGAGCGCTGTCTACGCCGTTTTGCAGTACCGCGCCGGCGACACGGATCGCGCGCTCAGCCAGACCGTGACTTATGGCCTGATGGCGCTGGCGCTGGTCGTGGCTTATTTCCTGCTGGTGTTTGGCGTGGCGCTGCTGGCCGGGGAAGTGGCTCCGGCCAACGATCCGGGCCTGATGGCAGCGGTCATCTTTGTGATTGCGCTGTTTTTCGTGCCGTTCAGGACGCGCCTGCAGTCCATGATCGACCGGCTGTATTTCCGCCAGCGCGTGAATTACCAGTTGCAGGTCGAGGCGTTCGCGCGCGAACTGACTCTGCTCGCTTCCCGTGATGACATTATCGCCGCCTATCGCAGCGAGATTCAGCGCAGCCTGGGGCCGGAACACGTCATCGTCTTTCTGCCAGACCCGCAATCCGGCGACTTCGTCGCTGCGGGGAATGCCCCCGACACTGACCTGCGTTTCGACCGCGCCAGCACCTTTATTTCCCGGCTTGGCCGGGAGGAATATCTCTATCTCGAACCGGGGAAGCCGTGGCCTGCCGATCTGATCGTCGAGCGTGCGCGGCTGCTCATTCTGGATTCGCTGGTGCTGCTCGGCCTGCATGGCAGCGAAGGGCTGAACGGCTTTGTTTCGGTCGGCAAACCGCGTTCCGGCAAAGCGGCGTACGACCACGAAGAACTGCGGTATTTGCAAAGCCTGACACGCCAGATCAGCGTCGTTATCGAAAGAACGCAGGTGGTGGATGCGCTGGAGCGTCGCGCGCATGAACTCGGCGTGCTGACGCAGGTCGGTCAGGCGGTCAACTTCACGCTTGAATTTGACGACCTGCTCGAATTGATCAGCGCGCAGACCGACCGGCTCATCCGGGCGACGCATTTCTACATCGTACTGCGCGACGAAGCGACCGATGAGCTGTACTTTGCATTCTAT
Source organism: Chloroflexota bacterium (assembly GCA_003242205.1). Lineage (GTDB taxonomy): Bacteria > Chloroflexota > Anaerolineae > Aggregatilineales > Phototrophicaceae > ZC4RG36. Next base: position 2,800 of record QGUR01000185.1, read on the forward strand.
GTGGAAGACGACGAGCGCTATCGCGAACGGGAGAATCTGCGCTGGCCGCCGGGGCGTGACCTGTTCAGCGAAGTCGTGCGGACCGGGCAGGCGCTGCGCTTCAGCGATTATGCGCGCGCGGTGGTCGAGCGCGGCGGTTCGGTGAGGCCGGAAGATGCGCGCATCAAAGCCTGGATGGCCGTGCCGCTGGTAACCGGACAGCGCACGCTCGGCGTCATGGCCGCCGGCTCCAGCCAGCCCAACCAGCCGTTTTCGGATGGCCAGTTACGCATTTTCACCGATATTGCCGCGCTGGCGGCTACGGCGATCGACAAGGCGCGCCTCTTTAATGAAACCAACGAACGCGCGCGGCAGTTGGCGGCGTTGTATGATGTCAGCCGCCAGCTTGCAGTTGTCGAATTCGATCTCGAAAAGCTGCTGACGTTGATTACCGACACAGCCGTTAACATCCTCGACGCCGAAGCCGGGGCGCTGTTGCTGACGGTGGACGACGACAGCCGGGAACTGGAACTCCGGGTAGCGACGGGCATTGATGGCGAACAGGTAGCCGGCAGGCGGGTGTCGCCGGCTCAGAGTGTGGCGGGAACCGTGGTGCAGACCGGGCAGCCGCTGGTGGTGAATGACGCCGCGCGCGATCCACGCTGGTCTGGCGATTTGGCCGGCAGCTTTCCGGCGCGCACCCTGCTGGCTGTGCCGCTGATCGCGCAGAACAGGGTGATCGGCGTGCTGGAAGTGCTGAACAAGCGTGGCGATCTGCCGTTCCGTCAGGATGACCTGAACCTGCTGGCGACGTTCGCAGGGCAGGCGGCCGTGGCGATTGAAAACGCCCGTCTGTTCCAGATGACCGACTTCCAGCTCAGCCAGCGTGTCGCCGAACTTGAGGCGATGGAGCGTGTCGACGTCGAGCTAAACCGCTCGCTCGATCTTTCGACGGTGGCCGATATTACCGTACGCTACGCCATGGAATACAGCGGCGCGACCGGAGGCGTGCTCGGCCTGCTGGCGGATGACGAGCGAACCATGCGGGTGATCGTCGCGCTCGGCGAGCCGCTGACCGGCGTGGCCGGCCAGCCCGATGGCGAAGCGTGGCTGGTGGAGCGCGGACTCGTCCAGCGCGTGCTGCGGTCGCGGCGCCCAGAACTGGTCGCCGACATCGGGCAGGACCCTGAATCTCATCCGCAGTCTGCTGCGCCGGTCAGCCAGATGGCCGTGCCGATGGTTTCCGGCAACAAGGTGACAGCGATTCTGCTGCTGGAGGCGAACCGCGAGCCGTACTTCAACCTGGCGCATCTTGCCTATGTGCAGCGGTTGGCCGAACACGCGAGCGTGGCGATTGCCAACGCTTTGCTGTATGCCGAACTGGATCGGGCTAACCAGTCCAAGAGCGAGTTTGTCAGTTTTGTGGCTCACGAACTAAAGAACCCGCTGACATCGGTGAAGGGCTATGCCGATATTCTCATCAGCGGCGCGGTCGGCCAGCTTTCCGACCAGCAACGCTCGTTCCTGATGACGATCCGCGCCAATGCCGAGCGCATGGATACGCTTGTGAGTGACCTGAACGACGTGACCAAGCTGCAAACCAATAACATGCGGATCGAGCTTGCGCCGGTCGCGTTTAGCGTCATCGTCGAGGAAACGGCGCGTCCGTTGCAGAAGCAGATCGACGACAAGGGCCAGCGGCTGATCATCGACCTGCCCGCAGACCTGCCGCCGGTCATGGGTGACAAGAATCGCTTGATTCAGGTGATGGTTAATCTGGTCAGCAACGCCCACAAGTACACGCCGGAAGGCGGCATGATCACCATCAGCGCGGCGGTCGAAAACAGCCGGCGCGACTCAAAGGGCGAGTTGCGAGGCCCGCTGCTACACGTCGCCGTGCGCGATAACGGCATTGGCATGAGCGAGGAAGACCTGTCGCGGCTGTTCACGCCGTACTTCCGCAGCGACAATCCACTGGCGCGCGAGCAACCGGGAACCGGCCTTGGCCTGACGATTACGAGCGGGCTGATCGAGCGTCATGGCGGTGAAATCTGGGTCGAGAGCCAGATCGGGCAGGGCACGACTTTCCATTTCACCCTGCCGCTTGCAGGGGACGCAGCCTAGGTCGGTCGATGCTTACCCCGCATATAAAATAAAGCAGGGGCGTCGCAATGTTGCGACGCCCCTGTTCATGACAGTTGCCGAACCTGTTAGCTCAGGTGTGGGGCCAGCTTGTTCGTGATCTTGTCCTTGGGCTGGTAGCCAACCAGCGTTTCCACCGGCTGGCCGGATTTGAACAGGATCAGCGTCGGAATGCTCATGACCTTATAGGCCATGGCGACATCCGGGCTGGCGTCGGCGTCCACCTTGGCGACCTTGAGCTTGCCCGCATACTCGCTTGCGATCTGTTCGACCAGCGGCGCGAGCATCTTGCACGGGCCACACCATTCAGCCCAGAAGTCGACCAGAACAGGCGTATCCGACTCGAGAACTTCACTCTGGAAGTTGCTCGCGTTGACTTCAAATGTATGCGAACTCATTACCAATTCAGCCTCCTGAAGTGACTTTGACGCCAATTTCCCGGCATGTTATCATTAACAAAATCGTGCTGCAACAGAACCGGACATCCTCAACGGAACCATGGTTTTATCGTAAGTTGGCGCGGAGGATGTAATGACCATTACTACTGACGAGGCGCAACTGCCACAACTTACCCGCCGTCAGGAAGAAATTCTATCCCTGATCGTACGCTCATATACGCAGTCTCCCGAGCCAGTCAGCTCAAAGTATCTGGTCGAGAGGTACCAGCTTGGCATCAGCACGGCCACCGTGCGTAACGAAATGGCGCTGCTGGAGGAGCTGGGATATATCTCCGCACCGCATACGTCCGCCGGGCGCGTGCCTACCGAGACGGGGTATCGTTATTTTGTGAAGCGCCTGATCAATGCGGGCGATCTGACGGCTGCCGAGCGCACACGCATCAGCGAAAAGCTGCAAAGCATCCCGCTGGCGACCGATCAGTGGATGGCGCTGGTTGCGTCGGTACTGGCGCGCAGCACGCAGACTGCCGCGCTGGTCACGCCGCCGCTGGCCGAAACCAGCCGCTTCAAGCACCTTGAGCTCATTTCGATTCAGGGCCGGTTGGTGTTGATGGTGCTGGTTTTGCATGGCGGTTCGGTCCACCAGCAGATGCTCACACTGACGGAGGCGGTGTCACAGACGATGCTTACGGAGACGTCCGAACGCATCAATACGCTGTGCGCCGATTTGGGGGCGAACGAGGTGCGCCTGAAAAGCGTACAGTTGCAGCCGCTTGCCCGCGAAATGGCCGAACTGGTGGCCGATATGATGGAGAAGGCCGATACGCGCCAGGTGCGGCTGGTGTACCGCGACGGGCTGAGCGAAGTCATGTCAACCTTCCAGGACAGCGAGGGCGCGCAGCAGATCGTGCGGGTGTTTGAGGAACGCGCGTTCCTGAATCTGGTGCTAAGCGAAGTGCTGTCTCCGTTGCTTAACACGCCGCAGGTGGTCATCGCCGGAAACGGCCGCTGGGAAGAATTGAGCCATCTGAGCATGGTGATGAGCCGTTACGGGATCGCCGGTCAGGTTTCGGGGACACTGGGCGTGCTTGGCCCGACCCATATCGACTACAGCCGGGCGATCAGCCTTGTGAGCTTTGTGTCGAGCCTGATGACGGAGATGTTCACCAATCTGTATGAAGCGACGGCGACGAACGAAACCGACACTCCCGCGCTGGAGGATCGATCAAAGGCGCAGGCGTGATCGCCCGAACGTCTTGCCCGCCACTCACCACATGCCAGCCAATTGCTAACGTAATTCTATGACAAACCGTATACACTAGGGACAAAACCGCCTTCGGGCGGATTTGTTTGCCATGCCAGAGTGCAGGAGAGAGCCGAGTGGACAAACCAGAGAATGCAGCAACCAATGATACGCATGAGAGCGAAACCGAAAACGGCGCTGATGTCGAAGGGAACGAGCAGGCGAGTCCCGAAGGTGTCGCCGAAGGCGTAACGGAAGCCCGCGCCCCTGAGGACGAGCTTGAAGCACTGCGTACGGAAGCGCAGAAAAATCTGGAAGGCTGGCAGCGCACGCTGGCAGAATTCCAAAACTACAAACGGCGCATCGAGCGTGAGGCGCGCGAAAGCTACCAGATGGCCACGTTTGACGTGTTGAAAAATCTGCTGCCCATTGTTGATGACTTTGAGCGCGCAATGAATAACGTGCCCGAGTCGCTGCGTAACGAGGCATGGCTGGAAGGCATTTCCCTCATTCAGCGCAAGTTCATCCGGGTGCTGGAAGATTACGACGTCACGGCGGTAGACCCGGTAGGCGAGCCGTTCGACCCCAACCTGCATCAGGCAGTTGGCGCTGACGAAACCACGGATGTCGAGAGCGGGCATGTCACGGAAACGCTGCAAAAGGGCTATGTTTCCGGCGATCGCGTGCTTCGCCCTGCAATGGTCAAGGTCGCTCGCTAGGCCACGGCCATTCGAACACGAAATTCATAAAACAGGAGATGTGAAAGCTCATGGGAAGAATCATCGGTATTGACCTTGGTACCACCAACTCGGTCGTGGCTGTGATGGAAGGCGGCGAGCCGGTTGTCATCCCTTCAGCCGAAGGTGGTCGTTTGATTCCGTCTGTGGTGGCCGTGAACCCGAAGACGGGCGAGCGCCTCGTCGGCAAGGTCGCGCGCAACCAGGCGGTAGTGAACCCCGAGAACACGATTTTCTCGGTCAAGCGCTTCATGGGGCGCAGGTTTGACGATCCCGAGGTCCAGAAGGCAATCAAGCTGGTGCCGTACAAGGTCAGCGCTGCGCCGAACGGTGACGTTCGCGTGCATATGGGCGGCAAGGAGTACAGCCCGCCGGAGATTTCCGCCATGATCCTCCAGAAGATCAAGGCGGACGCGGAAGCCTATCTGGGCGAAACCGTCGATCAGGCGGTGATCACGGTTCCGGCTTACTTCAACGACGCGCAGCGTAACGCCACCAAGGACGCAGGGCGTATTGCCGGCCTTGAAGTGCTGCGTATCATCAACGAGCCGACCGCTTCCAGCCTCGCCTACGGTCTGGGCGAAAAGAAGAACGAGATTATCGCCGTCTATGACCTTGGCGGCGGCACGTTCGACATTTCGATTCTGGAAGTGGGCGACGGCGTTTTCGAGGTTCGCAGCACCAACGGCGATACCTATCTCGGCGGTGACGACTTCGATCAGGTCATCATCGACTGGATCGCCGATGAGTTCAAGAAAGATCAGGGTATCGACCTGCGGAACGACCGTCAGGCGCTTCAGCGCCTAAAGGAAGCCGCCGAGCGCGCCAAGATCGAGCTTTCAAGCACGCTCAATACCGAAATCAACCTGCCGTTTATCACGGCGGATGCCAGCGGGCCGAAGCATCTGAACATGACGCTGACGCGCGCCAAGCTCGAATCGATGGTTCAACACCTGATTCAGCGTTCGATCGAGCCGGTTCGCGCTGCGCTGAGGGACGCCGGCCTGGAGCCGAAAGACATCGACGAAGTGATTCTGGTCGGCGGTATGACGCGCATGCCGGCGGTACAGGAAGCCGTACGCAATTTCTTCGGCAAGGAGCCGCACAAGGGCGTTAACCCGGATGAGGTGGTTGGCGTCGGCGCGGCCATTCAGGCGGGCGTGCTGCGCGGTGATGTGAAGGACATTCTGCTGCTGGACGTGACGCCGTTGACACTGGGCGTTGAAACGCTCGGTGGTGTGGCGACGCCGCTGATCGAGCGCAACACCACCATCCCGACCAAGAAGAGCCAGGTGTTCTCGACCGCGGCGGACAACCAGACGCAGGTTGAAATTCACGTCGTTCAGGGTGAACGGCCCATGGCCGCCGATAACAAGTCGCTTGGCCGCTTTATTCTGGACGGCATTCCGCCTGCGCCGCGAGGTGTGCCTCAGATTGAAGTGACGTTCGACATCGACGCGAACGGCATCCTCAATGTGAGCGCGCGCGACAAAGCCACGGGCCGCGAGCAGAAGATCACGATCACGGCGAGCAGCGGTCTGTCTGAGGAGGAATTCCACGGATGGGGGAGGAAACCGGAGCGACATCCCCGGAAAAACCCCACA
>QGUR01000486.1 GCA_003242205.1 Chloroflexota bacterium
CACATACGGTGTTGCTGCAACCCGACGTGAGCCTGACGCGGATCGACCTGTCGCTCAACCGTGAGCGGCGCGAGGACTGGCTGTCTATCGACGGCTGCGCCGGACGCTGACGCGGCTGCAAGCCTGACAGGTAGCTGATCTGAAGAGGCCTGGCATCAGCCGGGCCTCTTTGATTCCTTCCAGTTTTAAATTTTCTTAATGTTCTTAAACTCCGCTTAACATATAATACTGCTATTCCTCGCGTCGAAAGGCGAATAGAGTTATGGCAGTTGCACGGCTGATTCCCTTGCTGGGGCTGATTGCTGTTCAGGACGCGCTGACCGGCGTGTTTGGCGCGCCGAGCATCGTGGCGACGCTGATCGCTTCCCGCGCGATGGGGCCGGGGAGGGCGCTGCTACTGTCCACTGTCGCGCAGTTAATCGGCCCGTTTTTGTTTGGCGTGGCGGTTGCCGGAGCTGTCGGTGACGAGATTGTCGAGCAGAGCGTGGTGTTTCCGTCGACAATGGGCGCGGCGCTGACGGCCACGGTCGTCTGGATGCTCGTCTCGTGGTATTTCCGCATTCCGTCCAGTTCGACCCATGCGCTGATCGGCGGGCTGGTCGGCGCTGTATGGGCAAGCGGCGGCGTCGAAGCGATCCATGGCGATGGCCTGCTCAAGATTATCCTGAGCCTCACCCTCACCGCGCCGCTCGGCATCGTCGGCGGGTACATCATGGAGCGATTGTGCTACTGGCTGGCGCGCGGCGCTAGCCCGCGCGTCAACAGGGTGTTCAACCGCGGGCAGATTGGCGCGTCGCTGTTCCTCGGTTTGGCCATTGGCAGCAACAACGCGCAAAATGCGATGGGCGTGACCGTGCTGTGCTTGATCGCTACCGGCCAGTTGACGCACTTTACCGTGCCAACGTGGGTCATCGCGTTTAGCGCGGCATGTCTGGCGCTGGGCAATCTGGTCGGGGGAATGCGGGTGATGAAGAGCGTCAGCCGCGACTTTTTTCGCATCCGCCCCATTCACGGCCTGAGCGCGGAGCTGTCGTCGGCGATCATCATCGCTTCCAGCTCACTGCTCGGCGGCGATGTCAGCACGACGCATGTCACCAATATGTCGATCATCGGCGCGGGCGCTGCCGAGCGCCTGTCGATGGTGCGCTGGGGCTTCGTGCAGAAGGTGTTGATGACATGGATCATCACCATCCCGGTTACGGCGCTGCTGGCGGCGCTCGTGCTGACCGGGTGGCATCTGTTGCGTGGCGTTTTTTAGCGCGCGCGGATGTGCGTCAAAAATTCCGCCCGCGCCGCCGGGTCGCTCTCAAACCGGCCCAAAAACGTGCTGCTGGTCATGCGCGTGCCGCCGTTTTCGACGCCGCGCATACGCGCGCATAGGTGAACGCCCTCCAGCACTACGGCGACGCCTTCGGGTTGCAGGACTTCATCGACGAAGCCGGCGATCTGGCGTGTGAGCCGTTCCTGAAGCTGCAAGCGCCGGGCGAACATCTCCACGATACGCGGGATTTTCGACAGGCCGATGACCTTGCCGGCAGGCAGATAGGCGACGTGCGCCTTGCCGTAAAACGGCAGCAGGTGGTGCTCGCACAGGCTGTAAAAGTCGATGTCGCTGACGACCACCATATCCGACTGCTCGACGTTGAATAGCGCGTCGTTGACCAGCGCGACCGGGTCGGTGCGGTAGCCTGCCAGCAGTTCTTCGTAGGCGCGGGCCACGCGGCGCGGCGTGTTGGCCAGCCCTTCGCGCAGCGGGTCTTCGCCGACCGCGACCAGCAACTGGCGCGTGGCGTCTTCCACCGCCGCCGTGTCCACAGGCGGGTAACCGAGATCAAAGGCTTGCTGAAACGCCTCCGAACGCAACCGCGCGTTCACATCGTCGGCGTGGGCGTCATGAACGGCCTTGCCGCCGTTCGCGCGCGCTTCGTTACGGGCCGAATTCAAGCTCGTCATTGGCAATCGCTCTTCCAGAACGGTTCCGGGTACGACGGGGCTAACGCGACTGGCGGGCATACGCGACCAGATCGAACGACGGGTCGCGCATTTGCTCCGGCGTCAGCGGCAGGCGGTCGCGCAGGATGAACTCGATGGCGTCCATGTCGCGGTCGTGCTTCATGCCCGCCGCCGCGCGCAGCCGCCCGTCCTGCACGTAAAAGGCGATGAACTGCCGTTCTTCGGGCGAGCCGCGAAAAACGATCCCGTCCCATTTCGTGGCATGGCCCACATAGCGCAGGGAAAGGCCCCACTGGTTCGTCCAGAAAAACGGCACGTGCGCGTTGATGTCGCCGGGCTGGCCGAACAGCCCGAGCCCCGCACCTTTTTCTTTT
>QGUR01000186.1 GCA_003242205.1 Chloroflexota bacterium
CGGGAACTGTAAGTGTTTATAAAACGATGCCTTTGAACTCGGTGAAGGCATACTCGCGCCGGAATTTGTCGATCATAGCATCGAAAGCTTCGGTATAGGTCATCGACGAAAAATCGTCGACTTCCGAAAGCTCGCCTTCGATCAGGTCCACGACGGCCTCGCGCGGGCGGCTGAACGTGAATGGATCGGTGTCCAGATTGACGAGCGTATAGCCTTGTGGCACAAGCCCAGTCGGGTCGTCTTCGGTGAACAGCAGGCCGTCATCGCCCCACGAGGTTGGGAAGCCCTGTTTGTCGTCCGGCGCGTAGATCAGCAGCGTACCGCCGCGAATTTCATAGTTGTCCGAACGATCAGGATCGACGCGGGTCGAGACGTAGGCCGTCGACCAACCGCCGCCGTACAGGTCGCGCTCTTCGAGTTCCGGCGGGCCGAAGACATTATTCCAGTACGCGATGGCGTAAACCATGACGCCGGTATCTTCCTCGCCGTCGTTGTCAACATCGACCAGCGTCGCGGCGGGTTCAATGGGCAGCGAGATAGAGTAATAAAACGGGGAAGTGAAGAAATCGCTCGTGATCTGCCCCAGCACCTGCGATTCGGGCGGCATCAGGAAACCGCGATCACGACGGACGAAACCCGCCTGATCTTCCAGAATGACCATCGGTTCTTCAACACCGGCGGTGAAAAACGGATTGGTATAGGTCACAGCGCCGGTGATCCTTACCGGGCCGCCTTCATCATTTTCAATCGGCACGGGGACCAGTTCTACGTTTTGGGCTGTTGCAGGGAATACAGTCAGCAGGGACAGGGCCAGTAATACAAGGACACGACTTCGAACAAACGCTGAGAATATCAACGGGGCAACCTCCGATCAACCAACGCCGGGGAGTATGACCAATTGCATGATGGATCGCAACTGCGATCAGTTTGTGCCTTCTTCAGAGGGCTGCGGCGTCAGCGCGGTCAGGTCGCCATTGGGGGGCAGAACGTTGACGAGAATGGTTGCCGGGTCGCTGGCGGTGTTATCCGGGCGATAGGCGATGGCAGTCAACTGGTGGCGTCCCTGGCCCTGAGCCAGCCAGTTCATACGGACGGTAAATACGGGGACGGCGGCGCTGACTTCGGGGCCGCGTTCGTTGATCGGCTGCTCGTCGACCAGCAGCTCGACTCTGGCGATGCCAATGCCTTCGTCCGAAGCGACAAGATCGATCTGCAGATCGGTTCCCTCGACAACGGTGCTTTCATTCGCGGGATAAAGGAACCGCACTTCGGGCATCGGCGGCGGTGGCGTGGGCGTCACGATGTCTTTTGCCAGCGTCAGGTTGCAGCCGGCCAGAATGAATAAAAGCAGCAGCGCTAGCAGTTTTCGCATACGACCAGACGCCCTGCTTCTTCCTCGCCTACCCACTGGTTGATGGGCAGGTTCCACTCCTCGCCGCTGGCGATATGCTGCACGCGCACGGAGGCCACATGCCAGCCGGAATCCGCGCTGTTGTCATGCGCCACGCAAACGCGATTGAGCCTGCCGACATCCGGCGCGGCCAGCACGAACTTGTCGGTGCTGCCCTGTTCGAAGGCGAAGATGTCTCGCGGCGGAAGGTGAATCCAGTCTGTCTGACCGGCCTGCCCGAACAACATGATGTAGACGTTGGAGTCGGTGCCGCCCAGAGCGACATCGCCGGTTGTGATCCAGACAACGTAGGTAGGATCGGTCATGCAGCCCTCCAGCGCTGGCGCGCAACCTTAATTATTAAGGGCTTGCACATGGCGCGCAAGCCTCAGGTCGGCTGGCGTTATAATCAGCGACTTTCAGGACGAAATGAGATGGATTGGGGCAGGTATGCGCGTTGATGTGTTGACGTTATTTCCGGAGATGTTTCAGGGGCCAATGACGGAGAGCATGCTCTGGAAGGCGCGCGACCGCGGCCTGCTCGACCTGCGCCTGCACCAGATTCGCGATTTTACAACCGACCGCCACCGGACGGTTGACGATACGCCCTATGGTGGCGGCGGGGGCATGATCATGAAGCCCGAGCCGGTGGTTGCCGCTGTCGAAGCAGTGCTGGCGGACGCGCCGCCCGGTACGCCGGTGATCCTCATGACGCCGCAGGGGCGCGTGTTCTCGCATCAGATCGCGCGCGAGCTGGCCCGGTACGAGCAGATTGTGCTGGTCTGCGGTCGTTATGAAGGCATCGACGACCGTGTGCGCCAGCTTGTCATCACGGACGAACTCAGCATCGGTGACTACGTGCTGACCGGCGGCGAACTGCCGGCGATGGTGGTGATCGATGCGGTGGTGCGGCACATCCCCGGCGTGCTTGGCGCGGAAGGCGCTGCCGACCGTGACAGCCACGCAGATGGCGTGCTGGAAGGGCCGCAATACACGCGGCCGCCGGTCTTTCGCGGGCTTGAGGTTCCGCGCGTGCTGCAGGAAGGCAATCACGCGGCGGTCGCACGCTGGCGGCGCGAAGAGGGGCTGCGTACCACATGGCGTAACCGGCCCGATCTGCTGCTGCGCGCCCGCCTGAGCGACGACGAACGCTATCTGCTGGCGAAATTTGCGCGCGAGGATGCTGGCAAACGGTAAGGGAACACCGCGCCGGTTCAGGTTGAGCGCGGGTTTGAATCTCGCTATACTGGTGACGCGCGGGGTGTTTACGACGTTGCCGCGGCACCGCTGGAGGAGAGAATGGCGTAATGGCGCAGGAGTATCGCAGTGAAAGCCTGGAACGCACACTGAAGACGCTGCATATTGCGGCTGAAGGTGTTAAAGCGAGTGTCATCGTCAACGTCGATGGGCTGTTGGTGGCCGCATTTCCGCCCGGAAATGAAGAAAACCCGCATCAAAACCCGACCAGCAGCCCGCAGGTCGCTGCCATGTCGGCAACGCTCATCGGGCTGGCCGAACGCACGCTGGCGCGGCTGGCGCAGGGCGAGATGCAGCGTCTGTTGATCGAGGGTGAAGAAGGCGTTATGATCGTCTACCCGGCGGGCAGGGCATCGCTGGCGGTGCTGGCCGAAAAGAATGCGCGTATCAGCCACGTGCTGTACGCCACCAAGCGCGCTGCCGCCGAAGTGATGGAAATTCTGGGCAGTTAAGCGCCGCTGCCGTCCTCCGCGGCGGGCGCGAACAGCGGGCGAAGGCGCGGGTTACCTGAGTTGAGCCACATCACTGACGTGCTGCTCGTGACCAGTGGGCAGCCAGCCGCATGCCGTTCGCGAATACCGGGCATATGATCCTCAAGTCTCAGCACCGCATGACGGCGGCTAACGCCGGGCCGGTAGGCGGCATGGACGGTCAGGTCAATTCCCCGCACGGCGCGCGGCGAGAATCTACTCCTTGATCATGCTGCGCGATTTCCGCCGACTTCTGCTCTTTGCCGCGCTTTTCCTCATCGCGCTGGCGGTGCGGTTATATCACATCGAAATCCAGAGCATCTGGTTCGACGAAGGCTGGTCGGCTTATGCCGCGACCCGGCCCACACTGGCTGCTGCCGCTGCCGCCGACGCGACCAATCCGCCGTTGTACTACATGCTTCTGCATATCGGAGTGCGCGCCTTTGGCGATAGCGCTTTCGCGCTGCGGCTGGTTTCGGCGCTGTTTGGGCTGCTGACGATTGCGCTGGCGGCTCGCTTGGGCGGGCGGCTGTTTGGGACGCGCGCTGCGCTCGTCGCCGGGTTCATGACCGCCTTTTCGCCGCTGCTGTGGTGGGCGTCGCAGGAAGCGCGCATGTATACGCTGCTGGCCACGCTTGTTCTGATCGCCGCGCTGGCATGGCATCGCCTGCTGGCCGGCCCGTCGCGTTGGGCGTGGCCGTCCCTCTGGCTGGCCGAGCTTGGTTTGCTCTACGCGCATAACACCGGCCCCGTGGCTGCGCTGTGGCTGAATGTTGTCACGCTTGTGGCGTGGGTGGCGCAGCGCGGCCCGCGACGACCCGCATGGCTTCACTGGATAGTGGGGCAAGCGGCGGTAGCCGCGCTCTGGGCTCCCTATTTCATCAGCCGTTTCGTCAACCTGACTGCTGCCAACAGCTCGATCCAGAGCGCGCCGGAACTCGATGTCGAACTGCTCGGATCGCTGTGGCAAGGATTGTGGTCGGGCAGTTGGTCGGCGATCGGGCATGAGCCGCTGTTGGTCGCGCTGGTCTGGGGCGCGGCGGTATTGTGCCTGTTGCTTATCCCCTGGCGGCGGGCGGCGGCACGCTGGCTGGCGCTGCATTTTGCCGTGCTGGTGGCCGGGCTTGTGCTGGGATTGATGGTGCTCGGCAATGAACTGCACGGCCGTTATCTGGTGATGGCTGCGCCTCTGCTGCTGGTGGCGGTCGCAGCGGGTATTGCCCGTTTGCGCCCGGCGCTGGCTGGCGCTGGCGTTCTCGCTTACTTCGCCGCGCTGTTCGTCGTGGCGCTGGTTGTCAACCAGAATCCGCTCTATGGCCATGACGACGCCCGCGAGATGGTGCGCTATTATGCCGAGACGCTCACTGCGGGCGATACGGTGCTGGCATGGTCTTACGCCGACAGATACGAGCTGGCCTACTACTGGCCCCGGCTGGGCGCGCGCGCCGGGCGTGTGACGCTGCCGGAAGGAGCCGACATGGAGGCGATCATACCGCTGCTTCCCGACGACGGCGCGGTCGCCCTGAATGTCTGGTATACGCAGCGCGCCGACTATCGCGGTATGATGAACTGTCTGCTGTCGCATGGCGCGGCGCGGCCTCCGGAAACGTTCACCGTCTATGGCATGATGAACCTGCTTTATGAGACTTCGCCGGCTGTTCTGCCACAGTTGCAGCCCGCGCCGGTTGACTTTGGCGTCGCTCGTCTGGAGGCCGCGGGGCAGATCCCTGCGTTTACGTCCGCGCAGGCCTTGTGCCTGCCGCTCGAACTGACGCTGACACGGCCCACAACCGGCGAGTTGCGGGCAGCGCTGATCGTGACCAACGCGCTCGGCTGGGAAGTCGCCCGCGCCAATGCCGTCTTTGCCACAGCGGATCAGCGCACGTCGGACGCGGCGCGAATTGGCGAGCGACTGCGCGCTTTTCCCCTATTGCGCCTGCCCTACGGCGCGCCTTCCGGAGAATATCGTCTGCTGCTGCGCCTGTACGACGAGGCCGAAATCTCAGGGTATCCGGTTCTTGAGCCGGAAGGGCCGCCGTGGCGCGAGTATGTATTGGGTACGTGGCAGGCCCCGCCGGGACAGGACTGGATGGCAACCGGACGCATGCCGGACCTGCCTTATCTGCGGGGCGATGTGACGACCGGCGACCTGACGCTGGCAGCGCAGAGTCTATCGCCTGCCGTCCAGACCCGCGTCACGAATGGCGAATTGCTGCGGATCGCCTTGCTGTGGCAGGGCGCGGGCGCGCTGCCCGAACTGGTCCTTGAAGCCGCGGACGGGAGCTGGCGCGTGGACATCCCCGCGCCGGCGCGTGACCGGGCGATGGTGACGCTCGACTGGCGCGAGGTCATCGTTCCCGCCGGGGCGGAAACAGGTGAAATCGCACTTCGCTTGCCCGACGGCACGGTGGTGGCTACCCTGTGGCTCGACGCGCAGCCCATGTTGCTCGAACCGCCGCCATATCAACACCCAATCGGCGCGGAATTTCCCGGCGTTGGTACTCTTGTAGGGGCTGATTTCCCGGCTGACGCCGTGAGTATCGACGCGCCGGTTCCGGTGACGCTGGTGTGGCAGGCTGCCAACGACGCGCCTGCTGGCAGGCCGCTAACGGTTTTTGTGCAACTTCTCGATGGCAGCGGCCGTGTCATCGCCCAGAGCGATATGCAGCCCGCTGCCGGCGCGCGCCCGACGACCGGCTGGAGGCCGGATGAATATATCGTCGATGCTCACGAACTGCGCTGGAACGAAAACGCCCGGCCCGGCGTGGGGCGATTGATTGCCGGGTTGTACGACGCTGAATCCGGTGAGCGCGTGCTGCTGGCCGGCGGCGGCGACGCGGCCGAACTGGCTGCACAGGTTACAGTACGCTGAAGAAAAGGCGCCCTTCCGCCAGCACAGGCGGAAGGGCGCCTCCGGTGGTGCGCTGTTTGCGCCTCAGGCGTCGGGCGTGAAGCTCGCGCCGGTGCCCATATGCAGCACCAGCACATACTGGCCGAACGAGCTTTGCTGGTAGCTCGTCATCAGCAGGTTGATGAAATTCAGGTCGGGATTGCGGTTAAGCTGCAGGTCGGTCAGCGGCAGGCTGAGCATGGCGTCGTAGTCAAAGCCGCCGAGACGGCCGCCTTCAGTGGTGACAAACGAGCCGGACAGGTTGGTAGACTTGCCCCAGCAGAGGCTGGCGTCGCCGGCATCGTCGCAGGCGACCGGGTTGCCATCGTTGTCAACAACTGTGTTGAAATCGGCGTCAATGCGCGCGATTAGCGGATCAAGCTCATTCGTGCGCGCGAACATATAAGCCGTGAGCGGCACACCGGAACTGATCATGCTGGGCGTAATACGCACGGCAAACGGATCGCCGCCATTGTCCTCGCGGGTTACGCCCATGCCTTCCAGAATGAGGATGAACTCACCGCTGGTGTTGCCAAATCCACCGACCACCAGCGACATGTCGGCAAAACCGCTGGGATCATTGTGACTGAAGCGAACTTGCGAACTGAGTCTGGAGGCTGGCACGTTGCCGGTCGTTGGCAGACTGGCGCTGTAACGCGCGGCGACCGTGTTGTCATCGTCGCACAGGCCGACCCCGGTGCTGTCTAACACCGCGAGAACCGGATCAAAGCCGTTCAGGCCGATGGCGGTTGCCGTGTAGGTGTAGCCGGCGCGCATTTGCGTGACGATGACTTCCACGCCGTTATCGAATTGTGCGCCGTTGTCACAGGTGACGCTGTAGCCGGGGGGAAGCCCGATGTTCGTGTTATCTGGCTGCTGGGGAACCGGCGTCGCCTGCTGAACTGGCAGCGTGTTGCCTGACTGCGCCACGCCTTCGCCTGTGCCAAGCCCAATGTGGAACGCCATCACATATTGTCCGAGCGTGCTTTGCTGGTAGCTCGTCATCAGCAGGTTGATGAAGTTCAGGTCCGGATTCGGGTTAAGCTGAAAACCCTCCATCGGGATGCTCAGCATGGCGTCGAGGTTGCCGCCCGGCAGACGGCCATTTCCCGTCGTGACGAAGGAGGACGATAGGTTGGTCGACCAGCCCCAGCAGCGGCTGGTATCGCCGGCATCGTCGCAGCCGATATAACCACCGTCACTTGCTGCCATCGGGTTATAGCGGTCGTCGATCTGATAGATCAGCGGGTCGAGCTGGGTCGTGCGCGCGATCATGTAGGTCGTTAGCGGCACGCCGGAGCTGACCATGCCAGGCGTAACGCGCACGGCAAACGGATCGCCACCATTGTCCTCACGGGTTACACCCATGCCTTCCAGCACAAGCACAAATTCGCCGGTCGCATTGCCAAAGCCGCCTACGACGAGGGAGATATCTCTAAAGCCACTGGGGTCATTGTGGCTGAAGCGAACCTGCGAACTGAGTCTGGAGGCTGGCACGTTGCCGGTCGTTGGCAGGTTAACGGTGTAATTCGCGGCAGCGGTATTGTCATCGTCACAAAGGCCGAGGCCGTCGGGATTGAGCACCGCCAGCACAGGGTCGAAACCGTTCAGGCCGATCGCGGTCGCCGTGTAGGTGTAGCCAGCGCGCATTTGAACGACGCGGATTTCCACGCCGTTATCGAATTGTGCGCCGTTGTCGCAGGTGACACTGAAACCAGTGCCCTGCGCATCCGCCGGAAAAACAAATGCTAATGCGGATAGCGCAAAAATAACAATCGCTAATATTCTACTTGGCATATGGTTGCTCCAGAATAGGGGCCATGAGTGATTAGTCTCCAGAGTAAATCGTTTCGACCGGCTATGAAATAGGTCTTTGTAACCTTTAGATATTTTTTACATTTTGAGCTAGTCTGCCGCCTGCCGGACAGAACGGACATTCCAACAGTTTTCTAATTCCGAACATGGCAAGATGAACGTCACGACGACTGAAAGCAACTGGAACGCAACCCGATGAACTTTGAGGATGTGCGCGTTTTTATCGTGGCCGAGAATCCACTGGCCCGGGCCGGGCTGGCCGCTCTGCTGGAGAAACAGCCGGGTTTGCAGATCACTGGCCAGTCCGCGCCGGATGTTGGGCTGGCCGATACGCTTTCCGTTTTCGGATCTGATGTCGTTATCTGGGATCTGGGATGGGACCCGCAGCAGGGGCTGGAGATCGTCGCTGAACAGCGCGACACCCTACCGCCGATCGTAGCGTTGCTGTCGGAGGCGGATGTTGCGCCCGATGCGCTGGCGAGCGGCGTCCGCGGCGTGTTGCTGCAGGAAAGCTCGCCGGAAGCGTTGAGCGCCGCAGCGCGCGCAGTGGCCGCCGGGCTGATCGTTGCAGCGCCGGAGACGGCCCGCTTTGATATGGACGAGCGCGTCGAGGGCATTCACCCGCCGGTAGACACGCTCACGCCGCGCGAGCTGGAGGTATTGAACCTGATGGCGGAGGGTCTGCCCAATAAGACGATTGCCGCCCGCCTCGGTATCAGCGACCACACGGTGAAGTTTCACGTCAACGCCATCATGACCAAGCTCGGCGCCCAAAGTCGCACCGACGCGGTCGTCCGCGCGACTCGTCTGGGACTGATCGCCCTCTAAGCGCCCGGTTGTTTTGGCAGTTTGCCGCTGCCACTACCCATTTTTCCAGGCCGGTCCCTCGCTCAAGGTTGGATGTACGTGGTGGCTGAGGCGTGAGAAGATGGGGGCATCACCAATGCGAGAGGAGCGAGGAATGGGCGAGGTTCTCCAACAGGTATCGAACGATATGGCGGCCACGGTTGAGGCGCCAGGGGGTGCCGTATGGGGCGCCGATGCGCGGGCGAAAAG
>QGUR01000487.1 GCA_003242205.1 Chloroflexota bacterium
TGTGGATCAAAGAGCGCTATAACCCGGACATGATCTGGTATGCCGACGACGTGTTCACCATCAATCGCCGCTGGTTTTTCCAGTACGCAGCGGCGCTGAAAGAGCGCGGCGTCCGTATTCCGTTTGAGTGCATCTCTCGCGCCGACCGGCTTGACGAGGAAATCATCAAGACTCTGGCCGATATGGGCTGCTTCCGGTTATGGAACGGCTCGGAAAGCGGTTCGCAGCGCGTGCTCGACGCAATGAAACGTAAAGTGCGCGTCGAAGATGTGCAGGCCAAGACAAAACTGCTGCAAAAGTATGGCATTCAGGCGGGCATGTTCATCATGCTCGGCTACGATGGCGAAGAGATCAGTGACATCGAAGCCACGGTCGAACACCTGAAAATCTCCAATCCTGATGTTTTCCTGACTACCGTCGCCTATCCGATCAAAGGGACTCCTTATTACGCCAAAGTCGAGGCCAATATTCTGGTGGACCGAAGCTGGCAAGAACGCAGCGATCGAGACCTCATCGTTGGCGGTCGCTACTCGCGGCGTTTCTACAGCTTCGCCACGCGCTGGATGGTCAACGAGGTCGGCTTACACCGGGCGCGGACACGTGGCAAGGTTCCTTTACACCGGCAAATCAAAATGCTGGCCAATGCCCGGATCGGGCACATTGGCATGTGGCTGACCCAGCGCGAAACCGAACGCCCCAACGGGAAACTTACACAGGTGGCGCGTGAGCAGGCAGGCGTTTGACATCCTCGCGCCGCACTACGACGCGACCTTCACCGCCTCGCGCACTGGCAGCTACCTGCGACAGCGAGCGCGCAACCGCCTGTACAGCCACCTGAAGCCGGGTGACGTCGTGCTCGAACTTGGCTGTGGTTCGGGTGAGGACGCACTGTGGCTGGCACAACACCATATTCGCGTGATCGCCACCGACGCCAGCGTCGAAATGCTGCGATTGACCCGCGCAAAGACCGCCCACACCGGACTGGTGCGTGTCGAGCAACTCGAACTCGACAACCTGCCCGCGCGCTTTCCGCCGTCAGACGCTGACCGGACGCCGCTGTTCGACGCCGTTCTCGCCAATTTCGGCCCGCTGAACTGCCTGAACGACTGGCGTCCGCTGGCGGACTGGCTGGCCACGCGCGTACGGCCGGGTGGCATTGCGGCCTTCGGCATCATGAGCCGTTACTGCCTGTGGGAAATCGTCTGGCACGGGCTACATGGCAATATCCGCCACGCCATTCGGCGGCTTGGCGGCAAAGCGCAATTTCGCGTACCGGGCGACAAACCAAACAAACCGATGGAAATACATTATCCGACGGTCCGGCGGCTGGAGCGCGATTTCGCGCCATGGTTCCGGCGCGTTGGCCTCATGCCGTTGGGACTGGCGCTACCGCCGAGCGACGTCTATCCCGTCATCGAACGGCGGCCCCGTCTGTGTGTGCGCCTGATGGCGCTGGAAGAATGGCTCAGCTCGGCCTCATGGCTGGCGCAGTTGGCCGATCACTATTGGATTGAGTTCGAACGCATAGGTTACGGATCGCCGTGAGCACGCGACTATCCCGGCACACGTTGTTACTGTTGATCAGCAATGCCGGTGGCGCGGCGCTGTCGTTCGCGCTGACCGTGCTGATCGCCCGTATGCACGGCGAGGAAGGGCTGGGCGCGTATGCTGTCGCGCTGGCGTGGATATTTCCACTATCCATGCTGGTCGATTTCGGTCTGGCGTCGCTGGCAACGCGCGATGTGGCCCAATTGCCGGCCACGGGAAGCGCCTATCTGGAAGCGATGGCAGTCCAGCGCATCGTCGTCGGCGGGCTGGTCGCGGCGGCGCTCATCGCCTCCGCCCCGCTGCTGGCCTCAGAACCGGCCGCGGTCGCCGGGCTGATCGTATCCGCGCCACTGGTTGTCATTCTGCCCCTTTACAGCAGTTTTACCGCCGTGTTCAAAGCGCTCGGAGCGATGTGGCCCATTCCGTGGCTGAATATCGGCATGCTGGCAGCTCAGGTCGGGCTAACAGCGCTGGTCTTTGCTCATGGCGGCAGCGTGGTCGAAGCGCTCGCCGTCAACACCTGCACATCCTTCGGGCAACTGGTTGCAGCATGGGCGCTGTGGCGCGTTTATTTCGCGCGGCGCGTCAAGCGACAGTCACACCCGTCGCCTAAAGCGCAATGGACCCGGTTGATGCGCCGGGCATGGCCGTTTGCGCTGGCCGCGTTGCTGGCCGCCATTCAGATGCGTTCCGGCCTCATCCTGCTCGAACGTTGGACCCAAACCCCCACGCCCGGGCCTTTGCCCGTGCAAACCGGCTTGTCGAAA
>QGUR01000187.1 GCA_003242205.1 Chloroflexota bacterium
TTTTTTTCTTCTGTGGTCATCCTCCCCGTTTTTTTTTTTTTGCTGGCATTCCCGAACCCTACGCTGCTGCTTACCATCTTCTTCTTCTGGGGGGCCCTCCATGTGCTGCATCAGGTGACGTACATCGTTGAGCTTTACAACCACAAGGAACAAAACTTCGTCCGTCGTGGTAGCGCGATCAGCCCGCTGGCCCGCCTCATCGACTATGGCGTGATCCTCACTTGCCTCTTCCCTCTGGCGGCTTTCAAGATCAGCCAGGGCTCGTTTGACATCGGCACCAACGACCTGACCGCGGTCATTCCGGAGTTCTTCCAGCAGGCGTGGTTCTTCTACGTCATGGCGGGCGTTTTCAGCGTGGCCTTCATCGCCTTTCTGATCAAGACGACGATTGAATACCGTCGTGGCTACATCAACTGGCCGAAGACCATGTTCATCCTGCTGACGGTGATCGTGGCCTTCACCGTGCCTGCCCTGCCCAACCTCGATACCGCGTTCCAGGGGATGAACACCTGGCACTCGCTACAGTATCTGGCGATCACGTTCTATATCATCAGGCTACGCCAGCAGACCGGGGAGCTTGAAAAAGACGCGCCGCTGGTGGCTCGCTTCAGCAAGAGCAAAGACTCGCGCGGGCTTTTCGCGCTGAGCCTGATGATGTTGCTCGGCTCGGTGATCGTTTTCATCGTCGTCTATGCGCTGGCCGGTATCATCAAGCCGGGTATCGACGCGAACCAGCACTTCGACATCGCCTACTACACTGCGATCCTGTCCTTCCTGTGGATCCACTACTATCACGATCACTTCCTGTTCACGAATTTCGAGGCGCTCGACGCCGCCTATAAGGGGGCGTAGTAGCGCTTTCGTCCCCAGCCCCATCTCCGCAAAGCCCCTTTGCCGGCGCGTTAACGCGTTCGGGAAAGGGGCTTTGCTGTCTGGTTAAGTTGTCTGCTGCAGCACAATCTCAAGTTGGGCGAATTCATCAGTCAGGGGGATTTCGAGCGTGCCGTTGTTGTAGAACCACAGCGGTGCGCCGCGCCGGTCTGCACGCACCTCCGCCGGTTCTGCCGTCAGGCCAACAACCTCAACCGTGATTTTCTCGTCCGCCGGCTGAAACGCGCCGGCCACCCGCCGCGAAAGGCTGACAAGCCTGCCATCACGCGTACACGTCAGGTAGACAAAGCGGTAATCGCCGCGCTCTCCCCGTGTCCCCTGCCCGGCATCTTCGTAGATCACCGTCTCATGCCGGCCCGGATACACACGCAGAACGTATCTGCTGCCGGGCGTCGCATTGGCTGGCAAGAGAGGCACGACCGCCCCCGACCGCACGAACAACGGCAAACGATTCAGCGGCGCGTCCACCGTCACGCGCCGGCCACCTTCCAGCGTCCGCCCCGTCCACCAGTCCACCCAGACGCCATGAGGCAATGGAAATTCACGCGTGGTCGCGCCCGGCCTGACGACCGGGGCCGCCAGCAGGTTCTCGCCCAGCAGGAAAACGTCGTCAACTTCACGCAAACTGGGAAACTGCGGCTCCAGCGCCGACAGCGACCGGATGACGGGCCAGCCGTACTCTCCGCTCAGCGCCAGCGTCGAATAAAGATACGGCAGCAGCGAACGCCTCAACGCCAGCGCCGGCATCTGCCCGGCGTCCAGCGCCCGCCATTTCGCGGGCAGGCTGTTGAACAGCGCTTCGGCAGTCACGCCGGGCAGCAGGCACAGCGCTTGCAGCCAGCGTGTGACCAGTTCCGAATTTGCCGCCGCGCTTAACGCCTCGACAACCGGGTTTGCCAACACGTCGCCCGATGCCGCCTGCTTCAGCGCCCGGCGAATGACAGCGCGCACTCGCTCCCAGTCGCCAGAGCGATCCGCCGGTTGGGGCAGAATCCCGGTTGGGGCCTCCGGCGGCATATCCGGCGGCGCGATATCGAGGCTTGCCAGCGGCGGAACGGGTAGGCGACGCACACCGGCTGCGCTTTCGGGCGCGACTTCGTTCTCTCCAGGATTTGTCATAAGCTGGATGTGGAATTGACCGGGAAAACAGCGCTCAGGTGAAGGACTGGCGAACCCACTGCATCGGATCGACCGGCACGCCATTGACCCAGACTTCCCAGTGCAGATGTGCTCCGGTCACGCGCCCTGTCGAACCGATTGTGCCGATCACCTGCCCTGTGGTCACCATTTCGCCGGGCTTCACGTACAACTCTGTCTGGTGCCAGTACCCAGAAAAAACTCCCCAGCCATGATCGATCATGATCGCGTTGCCACGCACATTGAGCGCATCGGCCAGCACAACCACGCCGGGGGCAGGCGCGATAACCGGCGAACCGGGCGCTCCCGCAAAGTCCGCCCCCGAATGGAAGCGGTCAAAACCGCCGCCGTTATAGGACCGGCGCGTGCCAAACCGTGAGGTCATGGCCGCCGCCGCGGGCAAACCCATCGGCCCGTCGAAATACCGGGTCGTGGTGAACGCGCTGGCAATGCTCCGAATCAGATTTTCCTCGGCGCTTTCGACATTGGGATCGAGCAGGTTGGTGCGGTCTTCCAGCAGAGTGATGTATTCACTGCCATAGCTACCGCCGACAACCTGTATATGGGCCGTAATCGTGTGCGTTGCGCCGCCCTCATCGGTCATGTTCAACGTTAGCGGATAGACGCCCGGCTCGGTAAAAACCGGCACGCCGACAAACATGCTGTACGCGCCTTCGGCGGCGTCGTAACCGGCGGACAACGGGCGATCCAGAAACGTGCCCGTAAGCGTGACCGGCCTCGTCGTCCACAGCTTGAAATGCCCGGTCTGCCCTTCGACCAGCACTAGCGGATTAACCGTCAGGCGCGTGGCGGGAGCAGGCAATTCGGCGGCGATCCGTGGCGGCTGAACGCCGGGAATCAACAATTGTTGGCCGACATAGATCAACGTCGGGTCTTCTATAGCGTTCGCCTGAACGAGATCCGCCACCGTCAGCCCGTACTGTGTCGCAATCTTGAACAGCGTATCGCCATCAAGCACCGTATGCAGGACAACATCGGCAGGCTCAGGCGGCAGCGCGACAGGCGGTTCTGCCGGCGGCGCGGCGACCACTTCCGGAGCGAGCCGGGGAATACGCAGGCGTTGGCCCACGACCAGCGGGTTCTCGGCCGTCACCCCGTTCTCAGTCGCCAGCGTCATGGCGTCGACGCCATACAACCCGGCAATGCTTTGCAGCGATTCACCGGGCTGCACGATGTGCGTTTGCTCAGGCGGCATCACTGGCCCTGAGATGGCCGGCACCAGCAACGTCTGGCCAACCCAGATATTGCTTTGGTCGACAATGCCGTTCAGGGCTGCCAGTTCCTCGGTCGTCAGGCCATATTGGAGCGCAATCTGAAAGAGGGTTTCGCCGCGCTGAACCACGTGGATGGTAACACCGCCGTCGCCCGATTGTTGGCCAACAACAGAAGCGGGCAGCCAAAGCATACCCGCCAGAAAAAGCACAAGGAGGCTATGTCGCAACATACAATCTTTACAGGGCAACTTCGTCGAAGCGCAGTATATCACCGACCTTAGCGCGTTCCAATACAGACGGATTCGCTTCCAGATAATGGCGGGCCGGTCGCGCCGGCGCGTAGGCAGGCCGCCAGGGACGCGCCAGCGCGGTGTCCACCACTTCGCCCTCGCTGTTCAGCCAGAGCACGCCGATGGGAAAGCGCATGAAGAACATATGGATTGAGGTATGCGCTTTCCCCTCATATGGCGTGATGAACAGCAGACCTTCGTTTTCGGGAAGGTGCGGGACAAGCTGCAGGCCCCGGAAATGACACCAGAAGCTCTTGCACAGCCTGACCCGCTCCAGAACGACAGCGCCGGTCTCCGCATTGCGGAGAATTCGCCATTCCGCGCTCATTGCAGACGCAGCACCTGCCCGATAAAGATCCGGTTCGGATCGACAATGCCGTTAAGCTGGATCAACTGCCCAATCGGCACGTTGAACTGGATGGAGATTCGGAACAACGTGTCGCCCGGACGAACGGTGTACGTCAGCGGTACATTCGGCGCTGGCGTGGCCGTTGGCGGCGCGGCAGGCGGCGGAACCACGTTGCTCAGCGGGATTTGCAGCACCTGCCCAAGCAGAATTCGGTCGGGATTGACGATACCGTTGAGCTGCGCGATGGCCTGCACGGTTGTGTTGAAACGAGCGGCGATTCGGCTCAGCGTGTCGCCCACCTGCACCACGTAGGTCACCGTGACCGGAACCGGCGTCGGCGGTGGTGGCGGCAGCGGCGTAGCGGTCGCGGGCGGCTGCTGGCCGAGCGGCGTCGGCGTCAGCGTGGCCGGGGCCGGCAGACGAACCGGAATGATGAGCGGCTGGCCGACATAGATCAGCGCCTGCGGGCTGAGGTTGTTGGCGATCAGAATGGCGTCAATCGTGCTGCCATAGAGAATCGCCAATCGTTGCACCGTGTCGCCCGGCTGAACAATGTGCGTGATTGTGCTCTTGAAAACCGTCGGGTCGATCGTCGGCTGTAGCGTCGCCGTCGGTGTATTCGAAGGCGTGGCCGTCGGCCCCTCGGTCACCACAGCCGTCGCTGTGAACGTCGCGCTCGGAACCGGCGTGTCAGTCGCCGTCGGCGGCATTTCCTGAGTCGGCGGAATGGCCGTGAAAGTCTCTGTCGGAAGCACTTCGGTTGGCGGCGCTTCCGTCGCCGTCTCAGCAGGCGGAACGGGAGTGAATGTCTCGGTCGGTGGCACTTCGGTCGCGGTCGCCGTTGGCGGAACCTCAGTGAAAGTCGCCGTCGGCGGCACTTCGGTTGGCGGCACTTCCGTCGCCGTTGGCTCTTCCTGCGGCGGTTGCTGCCCGGCGACCGTCAGGCTGGCGTCATCCAGATAAATATTGTTGTTCTTCGCCGGAGCGCCTACCACGCCGCGGATAAAAACGGTCACGGTCGATCCCTGTGCGGTCGCCGTGACGGCATACCGGTTCCAGGCATCATACTGCTCCGTCACCGGAGACCAGACAATCGCCGCGCTGGACGGGTTCGTGCCGCCTGTCGGGTCGATACCAACCTGAACGACAACATCGCCATCCAGCTCGCTGACGTCCACGTTATCGAAGGCGGACGACCAGACATAAGCATAAGTCGAGAACGTCAGCTCCGCGCCCGCCGGCACGCCTTCAACGACCTGATATACGCCGCCGTTGAAAGTGGCGAAGAATGACGTGATGAACTGCGCGTTCTGCCCGCTGCGAATGCGCGCCGTATCAGGCCGCGCCGGCAGGTATTCCGGCTGCTGGTTCATGTACGTTGGCGCATCCGGCGGTGGAGGAAGATGCCATGGCAACCAGCCCTCGGCTACCTGACGAACCGGGTCGCCACCCTGATTAACGTACGGGTCTTCGAAGCCCGGGTTCACCAGCAGGTTGCCGTCCTGAGCACGGGCCATAAAACTTCCCAGCAGCAAGGCGAAACTGAGGCACAAAATCGCCATGAAGCGTAGCCTGCTTAATCTGTTCATCGGAACTCCTGCGACGGTACGGATTACATGCGGCGTCATATAGTCAATTCAATTTACCACAGGTCGCATATTCCCGCTTGGGACGCCACTGACAAACGTCCAATTCGGCGGTATACTGGGCGCGAATTCTATCCACGCTTTCGGTTCTGCCATGTCTCATACCATCAAAATCGGCCTGGTGACGATAGAGCTTCACCTGGAGGGCGTCAGTTCGCTCAAGGAAAAGCGCGGCAGGATCAAATCGCTGACGACACGCTTGCAGAAGCAGTTTAACGTGTCTGTCGCCGAAGTTGGTTATCACGACGTCTGGCAGTCATCCGCCATCGCAGTCGCCACCGTCACCAATTCTTCGGCACTGGCAGACCAGATGATCGCCAACGTGCTGAAGTGGATCGAACACAACTACCCGGACGCCGAAATTGTCGATGAGGTGATCGAAATTTTGTGATGGCGCACGCCATCCGCCAATAGACACGGCGCAAATCGCGGTATACTCGCCGCAACTTAATTCCGATTTCCTTTCTTTTCCTTCACGGAGGCCCCTACGTGAACCTTCACGAATACCAATCGAAAATGCGCTTCGCGAAATTCGGCATCCCGGTGCCGATGGGCCGCGTTGCGACAACCCCGCAGGAAGCGTATGAAATCGCCCGTGAACTCGGCGGCACCGTCGTCGTCAAAGCGCAGGTGCTGGTGGGTGGTCGCGGCAAAGCCGGCGGCGTCAAGCTCGCTCATAGCCCCGAAGAAGCCGAGCAAATCGCCAATCAGATCCTCGGCATGGAGATCAAGGGGCTGATCGTTCGCAGGGTTCTGATCGACCCGGCGGCCAATATCGCCGGGGAGATTTACCTTGGCGTGACCAACGATCGTGCCGCCGGCAAGCCGGTCATCATGGCGTCGTCCGAGGGCGGCGTCGAAATCGAGCAGGTCGCGCGCGAAAAGCCGGAGGCGATCGTCCGCGAACACATCGACCCGTTCCTGGGCCTGCGCGACTACCAGGCTCGCAATCTCGCCAGCGGTATCAACCTGCCACGCGAACACTGGAAGGCCTTTTCGCGCATCGCCACCGCGCTCTATAACTGCTATACGGCCAGCGACGCCACGCTCGCCGAAATCAACCCGCTCGTCATCACGGCGGAAGGCCAGTTGATCGCGCTCGACGGCAAGATGGTCATCGACGATAACGCACTGTTCCGCCAGCCAGAGCTGGCCGAAATGCGCGACGTCGAGGCCGAGGCCAAGGAGACCATTCAGGCGCGCGCGGCGGGTTTGAGCTATGTCAAGCTCGATGGGCAGATCGGCTGCATGGTCAACGGCGCGGGTCTGGCGATGACGACGATGGACATGACCAAGCTGTATGGCGGCGATGACGTCGGCCCGGCCAACTTCCTCGACATCGGGGGTGGAGCGCAGGCGGACAAGGTTGCCACCGCGCTGCGCATCATCCTGTCCGATCCCAACGTGAAGTCGGTGCTCTTCAACATCTTCGGCGGCATCACCCGCTGTGACGAAGTGGCGCGCGGCATCCTGCAGGCGCTTTCGGAAGTGCCGACGACCGTGCCGATGGTCATCCGCCTCAATGGCACCAATGCCAAGGAAGGGCGCGAGATCATCGAGAACGCCCGCATCCCCAATCTTCACTCTGCTGAAACCCTCACCGAAGCCGCGCAGAAGGCGGTAGCCGCAGCTAAAGGAGCGCTCTAAATGGCGATTCTCGTAGATAAGAACACCCGCCTTCTCGTTCAGGGCATCACCGGGCGTGAAGGCAGCTTTCACTCCGAGCAAATGATTGCCTATGGCACGAACATCGTCGGTGGCGTCACGCCCGGCAAGGGCGGCGAGTGGATCCTCGGCAAGCCGGTCTTCGATACCGTCAAGAGCGCCGTCGAAGCGACGGAAGCCAACGCGACGATCATCTACGTCAACGCGGCGTTTGCCGCCGATGCGCTGTTCGAAGCGATCGACGCCGAAATCCCACTCATCGTCTGCATCACCGAAGGCATTCCGGTGCAGGACATGATGAAGGTTTACGCCTACTTGCAGCACAGCAAGAGCCGGCTGATTGGCCCGAACTGCCCCGGCCTGCTCACGCCCAATCAGGCCAAAGTCGGCATCATGCCCGGCTACATCGCCAAGCCCGGCAATGTCGGCGTCGTTTCCAAGAGCGGCACGCTGACCTATGAAGTGGTGTACGCGCTGACCCAAGCCGGCCTCGGCCAGTCGACGTGCATCGGCATCGGCGGCGACCCGATCATCGGCACCAGCTTCGTGGATGTGCTGCAAATGTTCGAAGAAGACCCGGAGACCGAGAAAGTCGTGCTGATCGGCGAAATCGGCGGGCGCGCCGAGATCGAGGCCGCTGAGTACATCCGCAAGCACATGACCAAGCCGGTCGCCGGCTTCATCGCCGGGCGCAGCGCGCCGGAAGGCACGCGCATGGGCCACGCGGGCGCTATCGTCGAAGGCGGCGAAGGCACTGCCGCCGAAAAGATCGAAGCCCTGCGCGCGGCGGGTGTGCGGATTGCCGACAACCCGGAGCAAATTCCCGATTTGCTGCGCTGATCGTCATAAGCCCGATGGGGCATTCTGCGACGAATGCCCCATTTTTCTCGCTCCGTCTCCCGTAATTTCCCCTGATTTCCCGGCTAATCGCCCCACTCTCTTAACCCGGTTCGCAACTAGAAGAATAGATGTTTATCGCTATAATTATCGCGTAATGACAGGACACGTGGCGTTGCAGAAGCAACGCCAGTTCGCCCTGCCAGTTACGGTCAGCGCCTCCGCGCAGGCCGTATAGCGCAATCGGAGGCTTCTCGTGAATAACCCGCGAACAAGAAGCATCCTGGTGTACGCGTTCATTGCGCTGATTATTGCCGTTATTTTCATCAGCATCAGCGCAACCAACCGCGATCCAGGAGAGATCAGGTTCAGCGAGCTTGTGCGGCGGATACAGGCAGAGCAGGTAGATAGCATCCGGGTCGTCGGCAACCAGCTTATCGTCACCTTCCGGGACAACACCCGCGCCACCACCTACAAAGCGCCCGAATCCACGGCTCCGGAACAACTCCGCATGTTTGGAGTCACCGCCGAGCAAATCGAAGCGATTAACTGGGATAACGACCAGCCGAGCAACCTGCCCGCCGTCGGGCTGAGCGTTCTGTCGGCGCTGCTGCCGATCCTGCTCATCGGCGGACTGATATTCTTCATGTTCCGGCAGGCTCAGGGAACCAACAATCAGGAAAGGCCCTTTGCAAAAAACC
>QGUR01000488.1 GCA_003242205.1 Chloroflexota bacterium
GCGACCATCAAGCTACTGGAACAGCGCTATAACCTCGATGCTCCGCTGCACGAGCAATACTTCAACTATCTCAGCGATATCGCGCTCCCGCGAATCACTTACGGGCAGCAGCGTCCCAACAGCGCCGAAGACTATCTGATTAACATCCCGCTGCCAGAAGTCTTTGGCGAAGAAGCGACGCTGCGCTGGGTGAATTTCGGACCGACGTACAAGTCACGCAGCCGGTCGGTCAACAGCATCTTCCGCGAGAACCTGCCCGTCTCATTCCAGCTCGGACTGGCGGCGATGACCGTCTCCATGGCGATTGGCATCCCGCTTGGAACGATTGCCGCGCTCAAGCGGAACACGCCAATCGATTACGCCAGCATGGGCATCGCCATCATGGGCGTGAGCGTGCCGGTGATCGTGACGGCGCCGGTCTTGCAATATTTATTCGGCGTGCAACTCCGATTATTACCTGTTAGCGGATGGGGCAAGCTCGAACACATGATATTGCCCGCGTTCGCGCTGGGCTTTGTCAGTTCGGCGCTGCTTGCCCGGTTGACACGCGCCAGTCTGCTGCAGGTGTTGGGTGAAGATTACATCCGCACGGCCCGCGCCAAGGGTCTGGCCGAACGGCGCGTCGTTTCCCTGCATGCATTGAAAAACAGCCTCATTCCCGTGGTAACCGTTCTTGGCCCGCTGTTCGCGGCGTTGGTAACCGGCACTTTCGTCGTCGAAGTGATCTTCGGCATTCCGGGCATGGGGCGTTACTTTGTCACCAGCATCACCGGGCGAGACTATCCCGTGATCATGGGCACCATTCTGCTCTATGCCTTTTTCCTCGTCGTTGCCAATATGCTGGTCGACATCATTTACGTCTGGCTGGATCCGAGAATCCGGTACGATTAGTTAAGGAACACGGTTCATGGCGGTTGTAGAACAGAAACAGTCCACGGCAGGGACCGTGGTTAAGGTGAAGGATGCCCGTCGCGGCGAAAGCATGTGGGCCGACGCCTGGAAACGGCTGTCCCGTAACCGGGCTGCGTTGATCGGCATGATCATCATTATCGTCAACATTGTGGTGGCCATCTTCGCGCCGCAGCTTGCCCCGCGCGATTACCAGACACAGGTGCTGGCCGACCACGACGCCGCACCGCGCTGGGTGCTAAGCCTGTTTCCCAGCATGAAAGCGCGCGATGAAGGCGGCTACGTGACCGTGTCCGACGACTACCCGCTGGGGGCCGACGCGCTCGGTCGCGATATTCTCAGCCGCATCATTTACGGCACGCGCATTTCGCTCGCGGTCGCGTTCATTGGCCCCGCGGTCAGTATGCTGGTTGGCCTGATCGTCGGCATGCTGGCCGGGTATCTGGGCGGGCGCGTCGATAATATCCTGATGCGCGTGGTCGACCTGATGTACGCGTTCCCCACGCTGCTGCTGATCATCCTGCTGATGACTTTCTTCCGCACCGGTTTCGCAGCGCCGCAGCCGGGCACGTTCGCTTTCGCGGTGAGCCAGCTCGACCGTTCGATGGGCGGCATGCTGTTCATCTTCATCGGCATCGGCCTGACGTCATGGATGCAGATGGCGCGGCTGGTGCGCGGTCAGGTCCTTTCGACGCGCGAGAAGGAATACATTGAAGCGGCGCGCGCCATTGGCACGCCACACGGGCAGATCATGCTCCGCCACATTCTGCCCAACATCCTCGGCCCCCTGATCGTCGCCGAGACTCTGACTATCCCGACCTACATTTCCTACGAAGCGTTCCTGAGCTTCATCGGTCTGGGCGTCAACCCGCCGACGCCAAGCTGGGGCAGCATGATCTCCGAAGGGTCGCGCGCCATCAGCAGCTATCCCAATCAGGCGCTGTTCCCGGCGATTGCGCTGGCGTTGATCATGTTCTCGTTCAACTTTCTGGGCGACGGCCTGCGCGACGCGCTCGACCCGCACATGCGCGGGCGTGACTAAATCGCCATGCCGGCAGACAAAACCCCTCTCACAGACGAGAGGGGGTTTTTCTTTGCCACCGGCCGTTTATGGTCTTTAGGGTTGCAATGGAAATATTGCATTACGCTGTAATTGTTGGCGTTTCCGCTTCCCTTTCCCCCGGCGCGTGAAAGCGCCGTGAGAGGGGGCCTAGCGCGGCGGCAGCACCCATGCCAGCGCTTCGGGCAGGATGCTGCGAAAGCCGACCAGACCGTGGCCGCTGCCGATTTCCACGAACCGGAAGCGGGTCGTCGTGCGGCCTTCGAGAATATCGCTCAGGGCATGCGCCGGACGCGAAAAACAAGAACGGCCCTCATAGCTCACAAC
>QGUR01000188.1 GCA_003242205.1 Chloroflexota bacterium
TTTAAACAAAAAACGGGATTCGCGATCTAGTTCCGGCTCGTGGGCTCGGAAATGTTTATAAGAGGCCGCTACAGTGATTCCCCGATGATGCATCCGGGCAATACGGGTTAAGTGACAGATAGAGCGCCGCTTCGCCCGCTGCGTCTTCCAGCGCCAGATTGAGGAAGTAGACGCGGCCAAGGTCGAGGATGCCCATGACGATCAGCGTCAAAATGATGAAGCCAATCGACATTTCGACCAGACTCTGACCGCGTTCCGCCTGTTGCCAGCGATGCGTACGTAGCATGATGCCCGACCCCGGTTCGGCTATTCGACGTAGTAGAGGTTCGGATCACCTGCAGGCAAGTGGTCGCCCCGATAGCGAATGTCAGCACCACTGACGTAGATGCCAATGGTGTAGGCGATAATTGCGCCGTGTGATGCGGCCACGTTGCTGGTGGGAACAAGCACTCGCCCAAATGGGGAATAGATAAGCCCATTGAAATACGTGTGGGCCGAGGGCGTCATGATGTACTGGTCGTAGCAACTTCCACCTGTGTGTGTCGATGTTTCCGTGACCGGAACAGAACGATTGGGCCGTTCTGCCGAGTAGAGAGCCAGTCCATCCATAAAGGGCTTCGGGATTTCTATGCCGGGGCCGTTAATGTTCATCTTCCCTTCGGTAACGATTGTCAGCCCTTTGGTCTCATCCGCTCTAAACACGCCCGGTCCTGACATGCCAAAGTCTCCGGGTACATAGATCAGACCACTTCGCGGAACCTGATTGGTATTCCAACTGGCAGTGTCCCAATTGTACCAATGCGAACCTGAAGGTATTCCGGGGCCGGTGTAGTAGTACGATCCACTTGGCTTGAGAACGTGGTAATCTGCACCCGCTTCCAATGCCTTTGCTCCGCCAGGGCGATAGTCCGCAATATCAAACAACAGTGGCGCTTCACGTGGTGAAGCATGTTTGATAACTGCATCGCCTGCGTTCGGATCCACAAACCGAGGCCCATTGCCCCCTACCCTCGTATGAGGCCATCCGCCCTGATCGTTGTAAGGTAAGTCGCGACCAACGAATTCGACACTTCCAGTAATTTCCATACCGCCCGTGTTAATCTGGACATCCGTGTTGGAGAAAAATGAGCCTTCAAAATACTCACTGGAACCAGTGACATGGAGAGTTTGGTCTCCACAAACAGTCGATGTGGCAAACAGTACATACCCGTCATAGACACTGCGTTGCCGACCACACCGCGTCACCGAGCGGCCCTGCGCGGTCATCGGGCCGTCGTAGACGAGCTGGATGAAGTACGGATCCTTGGGCAGGCGCACGATAACTTCCGTGTCGGTCGAGCTGGGGAAGCTGACCTGAACGTTCGCGCGGTCGACCTCGTTCGCCTCGGCGGTTTCAAAGGCGCGCAGGCGCACCGTATCGTCATTTGCGCCCTCACAGCGGGCAATCGCGGCGCTCATCGCGGCGAGATCGGCGACTTTCTGCGCCTGGCGTTGCAGCAATAACAGCGAGCCGCCGTCCAGCGCGAGGCCGGCCATGCCGAGCAACCCGACCATCATCAGCGCGATGAGCACAATCGCCTGACCGGATTGCGCGCGGCGTTGGATACGAGATAGCATATGCGATGTGGGTTGGGACTTCATTACGTTGCGCTCCTGCCGGGCAACGGCGTTTCAGGTTGCAGACGAGGATGAGTTGTCGATGCAGAAGTCGCAGCCTTGCGTCCGCCGGCCACAGACGCTCGTCAGACAGGCGCAAACAGCGGACGTTTTCGCCTGCCAGCGGACGCTGCTGTTCGATCATGCCATCGAACAGAGAGTATTTATACCGCTCATTTTATGCGAATGTCGCAGGTTTGTCCGTGAAAAATGTAAAAAGAATTAATTTGGAGGGTAGGAAATTAGGACTAATCCAGCCAATATTGACCAGATAAACTGACCTGTTCGCCCATGTGTAACTCGGTCAGGCGCGGCGGAAGTGTGGGATCACTTCGCGCCCCACCATGTCGATGGCCGCCAGCGGGTCGGGGCCAAGCGGGGGGCCAAGGCTGAGGTGGCGCACGCCGAGCGCGACCAGCGCTTCCAGGCGCTCGATTAAGTCTCGTCCCGTGCCAACGATGCCGATACGCAGCATCTCCGGCGCGACCAGCCGTTTGGCCTTTTCCAGATCGTATTCACGCATCGCGGCCTGCTCAATAGCGTCAAAATCGCCGCGCGTCAGCCCCAGCCGTTCCCAGATGAGCGGGCTGAAGGCGTGGCCGTAGTAAGCGATTTTCTCGCGCAGCGCGTCGTCAGCGGCGGCCCGGTCTTCCGAAAGCGAGCACCAGACACAGGCAGCGATGTCGATCTCGTCCAGATCGCGCCCCGCGGCCTCCGCGCCTGCCCGGATCAACGGCAGCACGGTTTCGTAGTGCTCCGGCGGTAGCAGCAGCGGCAGGCCGCCGTCGGCCACCTCGCCGATTGCGCGCAACATGCGCGGCGACAACGCGCCGAGATAGACCGGCACGCGGCGCATGGGTTTGAAGCGCAGATAGGCTTCCTCGCTCCAGCGCAGCGTCTGGCCGTTCATGGCCGCCCGCTCGCCCGAAAGCAGGCGGTTCACCGCCTCGATGGTTTCCACAGTCAGCGTCAGCGGCTTCTCCGGCGCGATGTCGACCCATTTCAGGAATTCAGCCGCGCCTGCCGATAGCCCCAGATTGAAGCGCCCGCCTGATGCTTCATCCAGCGTCGCCGCGATCATGGCGATTTCCGCCGGATGGATGGTGTACGGGTTGAGGATGCAGGTTCCGATTTCGATGCGCTCGGTGTGCGCGGCGATGGCGGTCAGGATGACGACCGCGCTGCGCAGGAACAGGTCATCGCTAACCCAGAACTGGTCAAATCCGGCGGCTTCCGCTGCCCGCGCCAGCTTCAGATAATCGGCGACGGGCAGGTCGTTATTCAGGCGCAGGCTGAACTTCACGGCGCGTTCCCGATGATGGCATCGACCTCGATTTCGATCAGGTGCTCGGGGTCGATCAACCGGCTCACTTCGACCATCGTGCTAACCGGGCGAATGTCGGCGAAAAATTCGCCGTGCGCGCGCGAATATTCCTGCCAGCGGCTGATATCGGTCACGAACATGCGCACGCGCACCACGTCGTTCAGCGTCGCGCCCGCTTCGTTCAAGGCCCGTTCGATCTTCTGGATGATGTAGCGTGTCTGCGCGTAGGGATCGCCGACGCCCTGAACCTTGCCGTTTTCATCGCTGGCGGTCGTGCCGGCGACAACGACGTGGTTGCCGACGCGCACCGCGCGTGAATAACCCGCAACCGCCTCCCATGGCGTGCCGGATGAAATATTCTGTCGATCAGACATGGTTGCTGGCCTTTCGCTGCCCGGTACGAGGGTGGCATCGTTTTTACCGCTGCGCGGTCAAGCGCGCTACGAAGTGGTATCATAATGCCAATCGAAATGCTGTGTCGAGTTGGCGAAAGGCGGAACCTGCCATGGCTTCCGAACAAGCGGCCTCTCAGGCCTCACAGGCAACGCCGGTAACCTCGCTCAGTATCTGGATCAATGCCTTCATCCCCGGCGATCTGGAAGGGGCGGAAGTGGTTCCGGGCAGCGGGGCGCACGCGGGTAAAACGATGCTGCCCACCCCCGGCCCGATCAACGCCTGGTTTCTGACCGACCAGCGCGGTTTCAGCGCCGACCCGGACGCGCACTCGCGCATGCACAGCCGGGCCGAGATCGACCTGACCCGGCGCGAACTGGTGAGCCAACACCACCGCTGCGATGACACCATCCAGATCGATCCCGAAACCGGCGAGGAAGTGTGCCGCGAAACGCCGGATAACAGCGACATGGCGTTTGAAGCGCTCGCTCAGGATCCGGATACGGGCGTGCTGTCGCTGAAGGTGCACGGCTCGACCAAAAACGCGTGTATGAAAGTGGCGAACATCAAGGTATCGCCCAATCTTGATTACACCGGCGAGATCAGCATCGCCATGGACGACGACCGCACGATGGTCACCGTGACATTCGACGGGTGGATCGAGACCTATCCGGCGTTTGAGATGTACGCCGCGGTCAATGGCGGCGCTCCGGTGGTGGTTTTTCAGGAAGGCGTGCAGGCAGGTGCGACGCCGCTGAACCTCGCGGGGCCGGCGACACGGCAGATCAAATACACGGCTCGTCTGTCGCGCGGTGCGTGACGTAGCGGCATATTCAACAACAGGGAACAGGATATTACATGGCGGACTACGATGCGATCGTGGTAGGGGCCGGCCCGAACGGGCTGGCGGCGGCGATTGAACTGGCGCGCGCGGGCAAGAGCGTGCTGGTGTGCGAAGCGAAAGATACGATTGGCGGCGGCTCGCGCACGAAAGAATTGACGCTGCCCGGCTACCTGCACGATGTCTGTTCCGCCATTCACCCGATGGGCGTGGCGTCGCCCTTTTTCAAGTCGCTGCCGCTGGCCGATTTCGGACTTGAATGGATTCAGCCGGAACTGCCGCTGGCGCATCCGTTCGACGACGGCACTGCCGCCTTCCTGCACCAATCCATCACCCTGACGGGCGAGTCGCTCGATCCGGGCGACGCAAAGCCCTACAGCGACCTGATGTGGCCGTTCGTGCGGCGCTATGATGATCTGCTGGCCGATATTCTCGGCCCGCTGCCGCTGCCGCCGCGCCACCCCTTTCTTCTGGCCCGTTTCGGTCTGGTCGCGCTTCCACCCGCGACCTGGCTGGCCAACCGGCTGTTCAAAGGGCCGCGCGCAAAAGCGCTGTTTGCGGGCATGGCGGCGCATTCCTTCCTGAGCCTCGATCGCATGGTGTCGTCGTCGTTCGGTCTGGTGCTGGGCATTCTCGGACATGCGGTTGGCTGGCCCATTCCGAAAGGCGGTTCGCAGAGCATCGTCAACGCCATGGCGGCGTATCTGGAAACGCTGGGCGGCAAGATCACGACCGGCATGTACGTGCGGTCGCTGGACGATCTGCCGCCGGCGCGCGTTGTGCTGTTCGACGTAACGCCGAAGCAGCTTGTACAAATCGCCGGCGACCGCCTGCCGGCGGGTTATCGTTCGCGGCTGGAGAAGTATCGCTATGGCCCCGGCGTCTTCAAGCTCGACTGGGCGCTGGCCGGGCCGATCCCGTGGAAAGCGCCGGAATGCCGGCGCGCCGGGACGGTGCATCTCGGCGCGACGCTTGAGGAAATCGCGCTGTCCGAACGGCTGACGTGGCAGGGCAAGCCACAGGACAGGCCTTTCACGCTGATCGCGCAGCAAAGCCTGTTCGACCCGACGCGCGCGCCGGAGGGCAGGCACACGGGCTGGGCCTACTGTCATGTGGCGCATGGCTCGACCGTCGACATGACCGAAGCGATTATCCGGCAAGTCGAGCGCTTTGCTCCGGGCTTCCGCGATCTGATTATCGAAACGCACGCCATGACGACCGAGGACATTCAGGCTTACAACCCGAACTACATTGGTGGCGACATCAATGGCGGCGTGCAGGACATCGGCCAGTTGTTCACGCGCCCGACGATCCGGCTTAACCCGTACAAGACGCCCGCCAAAGGCATCTACCTCTGCTCGTCATCGACGCCGCCGGGCGGCGCGGTACACGGCATGTGCGGTTATCACGCGGCGCGGGCGGCGTTGCGAGATCTGTGGTAACCCGCGTTTGCGGAAAATAGAAGGAGCCAGTCCGGCGCTGGCTCCTCGCATGTCACAAAGTCAATGCCCGGTCGGGTCAGTTCCACTCGCCTACGTAGTCAGCATGGGCTTCGATGAAGGCGTTGACCAGTTTCTCCGCTAGCGGCCACGAACCGATCAGCGGGTGAACGGTCAGCGCCTGCGTCGCCAGATCGCGCGAACGGTTCAGGATGGCCTGCGATGCCAGCCGTTCGTACTTCTTGATGTCGCGCATCAGCAGGTACTGGTGTTCGGGAATCTCGCCGATTTTCATCGGGCGCACGCCGGAAGCGTCGATCCAGCAGCTTACCTCGACCACGTCGTCATCGCGCATGCCGTCAATCGCGCCGTTGTTGGGCACGTTCAGCCCGGTGAAGTGCGGCGTATTGCTTTCAATCGCCTCGACGCAGCCCAGCGCCACACCGGCATAGCCCTCTTCCTCTTCTTCGACGCTCGGCGGGGCGGCGACGTGCTCGGTCTTGCTCCGGGCGTGGGCCATGTAAGTCGCACTGCGGCGGCTCATGATGGTGTGGTAGGTTTCGAGCGCGGTTTGCGTGTCCGGCGCGTGGCGCAGCGCTTCCAGCAGTTCCTGCGTCAGCCGCATGACTTCTTCGCCGCGCGTTTCCGGCTTGGCCATCAGCGCGGCCAGCGCTTCGTCACGGTGATAGTAGTAGTGCAGGTACTCGTTGAGGAAGGTTCCCTGCCACGCGCGCAGGCCGGGCGCGAACATCGACATATGCGTCGACTGGATGAATTTTTCGTCGCGCAACAGCCCCGGCAGCACTTCCTCGCCGCCGTTTTCGTCGGGATCGATCTGCACGCTGCTCGTCCATGACAGATGGTTCAGTCCGTAAACCTTGTGCCGCACGCGATTCAGCGGCACGCCAAGATAACGGCTGACGGCGTGCTGCGCGCCGTTGGCGCTGTCGCAAATGCCGATGACACGGCGGATGCCGGCGTCATGCAGGCCCTGCGCCACCAGCCCGGCGGGATTGGTGAAGTTATACAGCCATGCACCCGGCGCGCCGACTTCCTCGATCAGCCGGGCATAGCCGAGAATTGCCGGCAGGCTGCGCATGGCCATCGCGAAGCCGCCCGCGCCGGTCGTCTCCTGCCCAAGCACGCCATGTTCAAAGGCGATCCGCTCGTCAATCACCCGGCTTTTTTCCTTGCCGGGGCGAATGCTGGTGATGACGTGTGACGCGCCGCTGATGGCTTCGCGCGCATCGGTCGTTAGCTTGATGGGGAAGGTCGCGCCATGTTGTTCCGCCAGCGCTTGGCACAGCTTGCCGATGAGTTCCAGTTTTTCGGCGTCGGTGTCCATGAGCCACAGTTCGCTCAGATTCAGCCGCGCCGCGCGGCGGGCGAGCGAGGGAATCAGGCGGGGCGAACGCACGCTGCCGCCGCCAATGATCGTCAGTTTCATAATCGGCCTGCCTGTATCACTCGTTGGGAGGCAAAATGCCTACGTTTTACGGCAACCGACTCTAGCGAATCCGGCTGCGAATTTGTAGTGACCATCCTGCGAACCATTTCTTCGAGCAGCCAACCGCTGCCGGAACCACCCGGACGGGTGGTGACAACCGCGCTCCGACTTGCGTAGATTGGGAGAGAACGCGGTGCAGTGGGAGCGTGATGCCATGTGCGTAGATGCAATGACACTCGAACTGCCGGTCGTTGAGCGGGTGGACAATGGCGCGAACGGCAGCGTGTACCTCGATCAAAACGACGTGCTGATCCTCAAGTCTCAGGCGCAGACCGTGCGTGTGCTGGCGGGGACGCTGTGGGTGACGGTCAACCGGCAGGACTATCTGCTGCAGCCGGGGCAGTCATTGGTGCTGCCGGCGAGTTGGGATGACGCCGTACTCACGCCGATGTTATGCGATCTCGCCATCGTCACCATCGAATAAACCGCGCTAAATCTTTGCTTTCCCCAATCGCATTCGTACAATGGGCGCGTTTGTCCCGAAAAGAGCGGAACTTGCGCGCCCATGACCGACCGGCAATATGATCTTCGCATCGCCCGCCAGCTAAACCTGCAACCGGAGCAGGTTGGCGCGGCGATTTCACTTCTGGACTCCGGCAATACCATCCCCTTCATCGCCCGCTATCGCAAGGAAGCTACCCGCAGTCTTGACGAGGAGCAGCTCCGCCAGTTGGCCAGCCTGCTCGAACGGCTGCGCGCCGTGGATGACCGGCGCGATGCCATCGTGGCGTCGATTGCGGAGCAGGGCAAGCTCACGCCGGAGCTGCAACAAAAGCTGGAAGCCGCCGAAACGCTGACCGAACTTGAAGACCTGTACCAGCCGTTCAAACCGAAGCGCCGGACGCGGGCCGGCATAGCGCGGGAGCGGGGCTTGCAGCCGCTGGCCGACCTGATTTTGCAGCAGGCCCGCCCGCGCGAAAGCGCCGAACAGATAGCATCCGCGTATCTGGGGGACGATGTGCCAACGCCCGACGACGCGCTGGCGGGCGCGCGCGACATCGTGGCGGAGACGATCAGCGACGACGCCGACGTGCGCCGCCGGGTACGCGACAAGGCCCTGCGCTTTGGCCTCATCGTCTCGGAAAAGATCAAGGACGCGCAGGACGAACGTGGCGTCTTCGAGCTTTATTACGACTTCCAGATGCGCGTCGACCGGCTCAAGCCGTATCAGGCGCTGGCGCTGAACCGCGGTGAAGCGGAAAAGGTGCTGCGCCTGCGGGTCGAGATTGCCGAGCGGGACTGGCGCGAACCCGTTGAGGCCCGCTTTCGCGTTGAGCCGCGCTCGCCGTTCGCGCCTCACCTGCGCGCTGCCATCGACGACGCGGCGGCCCGGTTGCTGCTGCCGGCCATCGAGCGCGACGTGCGCCGCACGCTGACCGAACGGGCGGAACAGAATGCCTTCACGGGGTTTGGGACCACCCGCCCGGGCAGGCTGCGGCAACCCCCCCTGGGGGGCCCGTCGGGGTCGGGGCATGATCCGGGTAACCGCTGTCTCTTTAAAAA
>QGUR01000489.1 GCA_003242205.1 Chloroflexota bacterium
CCTCGTCGGTCAGCGGCATCGCGCTGATAACCTCAACCGGCCCCTGCAGGTTGCGAGCGCCTTCGGGAACGCGGGTGAAGAAATCGTCGATGATCGCCTGCTGGACCGCCGGGTCGATAGCGCCGCCGATCAGACGCTCGGCTGCCGCCATGGCAATCGCCGCGACCTGACCGCGCAGGTCGGCAAGCAAACGGTCGCGCTCTTCGCTGGCGCGCTGGCGCGCTTCCTGACGAATGCGCTCGGCCTCGGCCCGCGCCTCGGCTTCAATCGCGCGGGCGGCTTCCTCGCCACGGCTGCGAGCTTCGTCGGCAGCGCGAGCAGCTTCCGAACGCGCGCTGGCCAGAATTTTCTCGGCTTCCGCTTCGGCATTGCGCCGGGCGTTGGCCGCTGCCGCCGCATCTTCAAGCCCCTTCTGAATCTTGGCGGCGCGCGAGTCCATCATATTGACCAGCGGCCCCCAGAGGGCAAAGCGCAGAATGATGAAGATCAGCAGGAAGTTGATGATCTGACCGAGCAGATAGCCGGTGTTGATACCAAGCGCCGTCAGCGGGCTGCCAGCGGCTTCGCCTTCTTCGCCGCCAACTTCGTGGGCCTCGGATTCTTCGGCAATCACGCCCTCGCTATCGCCCTCGGCCGCATCCTGCGCGTGCAGAACAGGAACCGCAATGAGCGCCATGAGGAGGGCGAAGAGGACGAGTAGCCGTTTCATTGATGACTGTTTGGCCATACCAGAACTCCTTTTCGCGCCCGGGCTAGAGCACGAACAGGATGATGAGCGAAACCACCAGCGCGTAAATCGCGATCGCTTCGGTAAACACGATACCGAGAATCATGTTCGCCTGGATCTGGCCCGCCGCATCCGGGTTGCGGCCAATCGCCTGCATCGCGCCCTGCACCAGCAGACCAATACCAATACCCGGGCCGAACGCGCCGACCATGGCCAAACCAGCGCCGAGAGCTTTCAAACCAACTTCGAGGGATCCTTCAATCATGGGGGTTCTTCCTTATGTGTTCAGGACTAGGCTAAATAGCAGTGCGAGTAATGGGTTGGTTATCCGGTTCAACCGGCTCTGCCGCATGTCCCGGACCGGTATCTTCATGATGTTCGTCGTCGCTGTGGTGGCCTTCCATCGCCTGTGCCGAGAACACGATCGTCAGGATGGCAAACACGAACGCCTGGATGGTGGTGATGATCACTTCAAGGCCGTAGAAGACGACCGGCAACAGCAACGCGACCAGGAAGGTCATGACCGACAGCAGAATGCCGCCCGCGAACATGTTACCGAAGAGACGGAAAGCCAGACTGATGATCTTGCCGATCTCGGAGATGATCTCGATCAACCCGACGACGAAGTCAATCGCTCCAAGCGGCTTGCGTTGCAGGTTGCCAAGCGCATGGACATTGACGAACTTCTGGAAATAGCCGGGGCCCTGTGCAGCCACGCCGAAGATCTGAACGGCGACAACAGCCACCAGCGCCAGACCAACGGTCAGGTTGAGGTCCGTCGCCGCACCGCGGACAAACGGCGTCACCACCTGAACGTACGGGATCACGCCCTTGCGGATTTCGTCAGCGTCGAGCGCAAACGACGGATGCTCCCAGAGGCGCTCGGTATACTCAAGCCGCAGCTCGTGGATCCGCTCCTGCAGCTCTTCTTCCGTCAGGCTGCTATCGGCAAGCAGTGCGCCTTCCGCGTCGAACAGTTCATCCGCGACGGCTGCGCGTTCCTCGGCGCTTGGCACATGCCCGCCAGCCTCAAACCAGTGGTGGCAGTTTTCGTAGTCTTCGGCAGTCGCGCCCTGGCCCGCGTACAGCGGCTGATCGACATACAACTGGTACGCGCCGCCGACCTGCACGCCCGGATAACCGGCGAAACCTTCATGCGCGCAATGCCACAAACCTACGGTTTCCACACCGGGCAGCAGCTTCATCCAGTTCGCAACCAGCAGGAACAGGAAGATTGAAGCTGCCAGTGGGAACAGCCAGTTACGAGCCAGCGGACGATTGCCCGCGAAGTTTTTGGTCTGGCCGTAAACAAAGTCACCGAGCATTTCGATGACCGACTGGAAACGTCCGGGGACTTCCTTCTTCCAGCCATTGGAAGCGCGCCAGACCAGGAAGGCGACCACCAGCACGATGATGTCCGTCAGAATGACCGCCATGACCGTGTTGGTCAGGTTAACCTCTTCGCTCGGCAGCGCGCCGCTGTAGGCTTCGCCCGGCACCGAAATCACCGGCAGACCACCCCGAAGCCCGCTGCTGGCAGTACCCCCAACG
>QGUR01000189.1 GCA_003242205.1 Chloroflexota bacterium
GGGCAATGGCCGCACGAAAATATCTGACGAGCCACCAACCATCCGCGCGGAAGCTGTGCGGCACCGGGCTGAGGCTGATCGGCGTGGGCTTGTCCCTGCTGCCCGAAGCACACGCGCAGACGCTGGGGAGCGATGATGCGCCGCCTGAGGTAACGCGCTATACCTCGATTTTCGACAGCGCTGTGACGGCGCAACCACAGGCGCAGGCGACCGGGAACACGCCCGCCGGTGCGCCAACGCGCTATACATCGATCTTCGACGCGCAGCCGGCGGCAACCTCGCCGGAAACCGTGACCGAAGCGCCCGGCGAAGCCATGCCGGAGGAATCTCCCACCCCAGCGCCGCAGGTAACGCGCTATACCTCGATTTTCGACGGGGCCCAGACCGGAGGGCAACAACCGGCCCAGGCAGCGACCGCCGTTCCGCAGGCCACGCGCTACACGTCGATCTTCGATAGCCCTACACAGGCTCAGCCAGCCGGCCAGCCAACTCGCGTGCCGTCGATCTTCGACAGCCCCACATCGGGCCAGCCAGCCGGCCAGCCGACCCGTGTACCATCGATCTTCGACAGCGCTCCCGGCGCCCAGCCCGCTGCGACAACCACGATAGCGCCCGCCGCGCCCATCGGGTCGATCTTCGACTCAAGGCCTGCAGATGTCATCCGGTTCGAGGGTCAAGAGCCGCCCGACCGCGAATACTGCCTGTCCTGCCACGCGAACCCCAATCTGGTAATGGAACTGCCATCCGGTGAGGTCATCTCGGTTACCGTCAACGAAGAGGAATATCTGTCCTCTGTCCACGGCCAGCACGGGAAAGACGGTTACCGGTGCATTCGCTGCCACACCGGCATGAACGAATACCCGCATCCGGAAGTCGAGGCCCAAAGCGCACGCGAACTCACGATTGAGCTATCGACCAGTTGCCAGGGCTGCCATGCCGACAAATACGACGAAATGGTCGACGATGTTCACGTAGCGCTGCTGGCATCCGGCAACGAGAACGCCGCCGTCTGTTCCGATTGCCATACCGGCCACGCCGTGCAACGCCTGACAGACGAAACGACAGGCCAGCCACTGCCGGACATCGGCGACGAAAGCGCGGCGATGTGCGCCACTTGTCATTCGGAAATCTACGCAAACTACGCGCAAAGCGTGCATGGCAGCGCCGTTCTCGAAGGCAACCCGGACGCGCCAACCTGCGCGGATTGCCATGGCGTCCACAATACACAGGGGCCGTCGACCGGCGCATTCCGGCTGTTCTCGCCGCAGATCTGCGCGACCTGTCATGCCGATGAGCAACTCATGGCGAAATACGGCATCAGCACCGACGTTTTCGATACGTATGTGGCCGACTTTCACGGAACGACCGTCAGCATTTTCCAGCGAACCGCGCCTGACCAGCCGATCAACGCGCCCGTCTGCGCCGACTGCCACGGCGTTCACAACATCATGGCAACCAGCGGCGAGGGCAGCATCGCCATTAAGGAAAATCTGGTCGCCACCTG
The DNA here is from genome assembly GCA_003242205.1 of Chloroflexota bacterium. Taxonomy (GTDB): domain Bacteria; phylum Chloroflexota; class Anaerolineae; order Aggregatilineales; family Phototrophicaceae; genus ZC4RG36. The sequence goes on from QGUR01000189.1 coordinate 1,505, forward strand.
CCAGCGCTGCCATCCCGGCGCGACAACCAACTTCCCCGATGCGTGGATGAGCCACTACGCGCCGTCGCTGGAACGCACGCCGCTGGTCGCCATCGCCACCGCTGCCTATACCATCGGTATTCCGGCCATTATCGGCGGTCTGGGGCTATTCGTTCTGTCGGACATCCGCCGTCGCCGCGTCGAACGCCGGAAGGAACGCCAGCATGAAGACTGAGACTCAACGTAAGTACTTCCGTTTCCCACTCGCTTACCGGATCGAACACTGGGTGATGGTCGCCAGTTTTACGACGCTGGCGCTGACCGGACTGGTACAGAAATTCGCGCAATCCGATATCTCGATCTGGATCATCAATGCGCTGGGCGGACTGACGAACGTGCGTATCATCCACCGCATCGGCGCCACCGTGCTGATTTTGGAAGCCATCTATCATGTCGGGTTGCTTGGATACAACCTGTTCGTCCGGCGCTACAGTCCCGACCTGTTGCTTACGCGGGAGGACCTGCGTAACGCACTGCACACTTTCCAGTACAACCTCGGCTGGCGCAAGGAGCGGCCAAAGCAGGGACGCTATACGTTTGAGGAAAAGTTCGAGTATTTCGCCATCATCTGGGGCACGATCGTCATGATCGTCACGGGCTTCATCCTGTGGAATCCGATCGCGGCAACCTCGGTGCTTCCGGGTGAATTCGTACCGGCGGCGAAAGCGGTCCACAGCGGAGAAGCGCTGCTGGCGGTGCTGGCGATCATCGTGTGGCACATGTATCATGTCCACATCCGCAAGTTCAACAAGAGCATGTTCACCGGCTATCTGGATGCCGAAGACATGCTCGAAGAACATCCGCTCGAACTCGAGGCGCTCAACCAGCCCGTGGAACCGGAACCTGACCCGGATCGTCCGCGCCGCCGCCGTGTCTTTCTGACAGTTTACGGTATCGTCGCAGCAGTGCTGGTCGCCGTTGTGGCCTATCTCATTACTTTCGAGCAGACCGCCATCGAAACCATCGAGCCGATAGAAACGGTCAACGTTTTCGCGCCGTTGCCACCCGAACCGGTACAGATCGTTTCCTTCGACCGCCCGCTCAATAGCTGGGAAGACGGCGTCGGCGAGTTGTTTGCGACCCGATGCACGTTCTGTCACGGAGCGAGAATGCCGCTCTCCGGCCTAAATCTGACGAACTACGACGCGGCTATTCTGGGCGGCACGAACCTGCCGGCGATCACGCCCAACGATCCTGAAAACAGCGGCATCATCACGAAACTTCGTAGCGGCGATCATCCGGCAGTACTGACAGATGAGGATCTGGCAGGGCTGGAGGCATGGATTAAGGCCGGCGCACCGCGAGAGTGAACGCGGGCCCAGGGACTGATTTCACGGTCGCAAACCGACAATGGTCACTGGCCAGAAACTCGCCTGTTTCTTAAAGTGGAGGCGATCGGTATCGCACTCGCTCGAAAGGCGACCTGTTGACCAGCCATCGTCTGCACGGACTCTGGGACAATTTCTGGATCTGGGCCGGGCGCGTGCCCCTGCGCGCCAAAATCATCGGCATCGTCCTGACAGCAACCTGCTTAACCGGCTCTGGCGTCCTCATCTGGACCGAGGGCCGGTTATCGCTTTCTACCCCAGAGCGTGGTGCGATGGCCGCGCCATTTGAACTCAACGAACTCCTCGTCATTGTCCTGATCGCCATGGCCGTCGGGCTGATCGTCGCGTGGCTGCTCACCAGCATCCTTACACACCAGATCACCCAGCTCACGAAAGTCGCCCAGAAAGTCGCCCGCGGCGACCTTTCGCAGCGCGCGCCCGTCTGGGCTGATGACGAAATCGGCCAACTCGCGGCAACGTTCAACCTTATGATCGACAGTCTGGCCGCCTCCCAACAATCGCTCGAAGCGACCAACGCGCGGCTCACCGAACGTACGGAAACGCTGGGCGCGCTCTACAGTCTGGCCGCGCTCGCTGCCGAGACAGCCGACATAGACCGTATTCTGGCCGATGGTCTGGAAAAAGCGCGACAGATCACGGAAATGGAAGCGGGCGCTGTCCTGCTGACAAATTCCGGCGGCGAATTCACGGTGCGCGCAAAACAAGACCTCACCGGCTGTCTGCATGCCAGTCCCGACCCGTTCACCAGCATCAAGCCGGTACTGAGGCGTGTGATCGAGAACGCCGAGCAGGCGCAAACGGCCATCGACTGCCCGGCACAAACCGGTCACCGCCTGTTCGTCCGTGTCGCGCCGTTGCAGGCCAGAAATTCGGTCAAGGGCGTTCTCGTGCTACTGTCGCGGGAAAAATCTGCGCTCGATCCGGCCAGAAGCGATTCGTTTTTGTTGGCAATTTGTAGCCAGCTCGGCATCGCCGTGGAAAACACGCAGTTGTGGAACGAACTGAAGCAGCGAGACGCCATGCGTACGCGCCTGCTGGCAAACGCTGTCTCGGCTCAGGAACAGGAGCGCGAGCGCATCAGCCGCGAACTACATGACGAAACCGGCCAGGCGCTCACCGCCCTGCTCGTTCAGTTGAAAGTTTTCGAGCGTTTGCGCGATGAGAAAGCCATCGCCAAGCACGCGGAAACATTGCGGCAACTGGTCCTCGCGACTCTGGAGGAAGTAAGGCGGCTGGCGCGCGATCTCCGCCCCGGCATGTTAGACGAACTCGGGCTTGTGCCAACACTGGAGTGGCACACGCGAACCTATGCCCAGAACACCGGCATTCCTGTCGATTTTGAAGCCCTCTTGCCGGAAGATTTCCGCCTGCCTGTTCACACCGAACTGGCGCTCTATCGCGTCGTTCAGGAAGCACTGACCAACGTCGTGCGACACGCCAATGCGACGCGCGCCAGCGTGCGCCTGACGAAAACAGGTGACGGCGTGCGGCTGGCGATCAGCGACGACGGCTGCGGATTTGATGTCGCTGCCGTGATGAACGCGCAGGAACGCGGCGTCGGCCTGCTGGGCATTCAGGAACGGGTCGAATTGATCGGGGGAAACCTGTCTGTCGAATCGACGCCGGGCAACGGCACATCGCTCATCGTTGAAGTGCCGCTGAACGAGAGGATGGTCGCGGTATGAGCAAGCCAATTCGGGTTGTTCTGGCAGACGACCATGCGGTCCTCCGCGCCGGATTGCGCGCACTGCTGAATGCCGAACCCGATATTGAAGTCGTCGGCGAAGCCGCCAACGGCGCGGAAGCCCTGAAGCAGGTCGAAACGTTGGAACCGGCGGTCGTCGTCATCGACCTGACCATGCCGGGCATCAGCGGGCTGGACGCGATCCGGCAGATTTCACGACGCTATCCTCAGGTACGCACGCTCGTCCTGACCATGCACTCGGAAGAGCAATTCATCGTCGGGGCCATCAAAGCGGGCGCATCCGGTTATGTGCTAAAAAGCGCCGCCGATGTCGAACTGATTCAGGCGATCCGGCAGGTCAACGCAGGCGAGCCCTATTACTATGGCCGGGCAATGCAGCTTTTGCTGGAGTACCATCGCCACAACGGCGACGACGAAGACCATTCGCAGGACCTGAGCGAACGCGAATACGAGGTGCTGGTTCTGACCGTGCGCGGCTATTCCAGCCGTGAAATCGGCGAACGCCTTTTCATCAGCGCAAAGACGGTCGATACCTACCGCCAACGCCTGATGCAGAAGCTCGGCCTCGACCATCGAGCCGATCTGGTGCAGTATGCCCTGCGTAAAGGCTTGCTCGAACCGGCAGACGGCCGCCAGGAGCAGCAAACCGTCCGCGACCTCGACCGTCTGGGATATGACGCGCGGGTTCACGCGGCGGAAAACACCGTCTGGAACCGGACGGTTGACGTCGTGATCGTCGGTAGCGGCACCGGCCTGCTGGCGGCGCTCCGCACTGCTGACGCAGGACTAAGCGTGCTGGTGCTGGAAAAAGGACCTGTGCTGGGCGGCACGATGGGCTATTCCGGCGGCGCGCTGTGGATTCCGAACAACGAATTCATGCGCCGCGCCGGCATCCCTGACTCGCGCGAGGAAGCGCTCGAATATATCCGGCATGCCACGCTCGGTCAGTCCGACCCCGAACTATGCGAAGCGTTCGTCGATCACTGCAATGAGGCGATCAGCTTCCTGCAGCGTCTGGGGATCAACTGGGATTTTATGCCACAATTCAACGACTACTACCCGCATTTTCCCGGCGGCAAAGCGCGCGGACGCACCCTCGCGCCGGTGGACGACGCCGGAAATTTGCTGGACGGAAGCGGGCTGACGCGGCTCATGATCGCGGCAGCGCGCGAGCGCGGCGTCGAATTCCTCTGCAATACAGCCGCCAAACGTCTGGTCGTCGATGACGAAGGTACGGTTGCCGGCGTCATCGCCGAAAGCGATGGGCAGGAAATCAGCATTCAGGCGCGTCGCGGCGTCGTGCTGGCCACCGGCGGCTTTGACCATAATCAGGCGATGGTCAAAAACTTCCTGCGCGGCCCCCTGTATTACACCAGCGCCGCGCCGACCAACACCGGCGATGGCCATCTGATGGGTATGGCCGTCGGAGCAAGCCTGCGGAACATGAACGAACGCTGGAGCTGGCCCGTTTACTTCGATCCCGAACGTAACATGGTCATGCCTGCGCTGGCGACCGAGATCGGTCGCCCGGGGGCCATCGTCGTCAACAAGCGCGGCCAGCGCATCATGAACGAATCCGGCCCTTACGATTCGGTTGCCAGAGCGTTCAACACGTTCGACACCAGCACCTATGAGTATTACAACATCCCCGCCTTCGTCATCATCGACGCCGGGCATCGCCGCCGCTATCCTCTCGCCGGCATTCCCCCACAGGCTCCCCTACCCGCCTGGATCGAATGCGCGGACACGCTGGAAGCGCTGGCCGAAAAGCTGGCAATCGACGCGGCGGCGCTAAAGGCAACGGTAACGCAGTTTAACGACGATGCCGCGCGCGGCGTTGACCCGGCGTTCCACCGGGGCGAGTCAGACTTCGATCTGCTGAACGCCGGCGATGCGGAACGGGACGACATCGCCAACCCGTGTCTCGCCCCGCTGTCACAACCGCCATTCCATGCAGCGCGAATCTGGCCAGGCGCGCTTGGCACTTCAGGCGGCCTGCAAACGAATGTTCGGGCACAGGTCATGAACGTGTGGGGCAACGTCATCCCCGGCCTTTATGCCGTCGGCAATACGGCAGGCAGCCCGCTGGCAGGCGGGTATCCCGGCGGCGGCGGCACGCTCAGCGCGGGCCTGACGTTCGCCTACATCGCCGCCAATGACCTGATCGAAAAACACAAGTCTGAACGCTAGCGCAAGGAGCGATAGAGCAGTTCCTTCCAGCGCTTAACGTCGATTTCCCAGCAGACCGTCACGTTGCGCTCGCGCTGTAGCGCCTGCGCCCACACCGCGCGGTTCCGTTCGTCATCGCACAGATTCAGTTGATCGACGACCGTCATGCCGCGCGTCAGTTCGCTCTGCGTTTCGATCTCTACGTAGTGTTTGCTCTTGCGCGTGCAGATCGTCGGATCAAGCGCGATCGCCATGCAAACCGGATCGGCCAGCCCCAGACCGGCTTCATTCGATTGTTTGCGGACGGCTTCCAGCGCGGTCCGGTTGCTGTCGAGCGCGAAATGCGCCAGTGGCGTATCGAAGGCACGCACGGCGTCCATCTCATCGGGGAACAGCACAGCATCGAAACGGCACAACTCCCAGCCCACCATTTCGATGTTCATGCCGGAGAGAAAGACCATACGCGCCGCTTCGGGATCGACCCAGATGTTATATTCGGCGGCGGGCGTCACGTTGCCGACGGTGTTGGCAGCCCCGCCCATCACGACGCACCGGCTGACAAGCGGCACGATGTCCGGCGCTTTGCGAATCGCCAGCGCGACGTTCGTGAGCGGGCCAAGCGTCACCATCTCGATGCCGGGGTTAGCGCGCACGGTGTCGATGATCGCGTCAACCGCATGCTTCTGCTGCGGCTGAAGACTGGGCGCGGGATAGTTCATGTTGCCAAACCCGTCCTCGCCATGAAACCAGGTCGCATTGCTGTATGGCCGCACCAGCGGCCTATCCGCGCCCGCATAAACCGGGACGTTGCTGCCAACCAGTTCCACCGTATACAGCGCGTTCCGAACCGCCTGTTCCAGCGGCACGTTGCCCGCTACAACCGTGATTGCCTCAACTTCCACATCCGGCGCACGCAGCGCCATGATCAGCGCTACCGCATCGTCGGAGGCGGTATCGGTATCAATGATAAATTTCCGCGCCATTTCGCCTTCCCATTCCAGAGTATGCCATTCCGTAACGAATTAAACCCGGTGTGTATGTGACTTGACCCACGCCAGACGCTGGTCGCGCTGCTCGTGCAGATCCTCACGGCTCGTGTCGAGCACGCCGGTGACTTCCAGCGTGAATGACGCCGAAACCGCGCCGTAGCAGGCAGCGATGAACGGATCGCCACTGCGACGCCAGCCGACGAGAAAACCGCCACAATAGCTGTTGCCCGCGCCGGTCTGGTCGACAATCTGCGCCACCGGCACAGGCGGCGTACGCACCAACGCATCCATCTCACGCACGCCGACCAGGGAACCGGCCCCGCCCACCCGCAGCGCACCGACTTTCCCCCCATCGGCAACCATCTGCCTGACCAGCCGTTCGGGATCGTCGAAGCCATAGACCAGACTGGCTTCCAGCAGATTTGGTGAAACGATGTCCACCAGAGGCAGGGCCGCGATAAACGCTTCCCGGTTGCGCGCCGTCATGAAAGCCTGTTCGGGTTCCCACAACAGCACGGTATCGGGATAATGCTGCCGCCATGACGCAACATCCGCCGCATCGCGCAGCAGCGACATTGCGCCGACTTTTGAATAAACGGCGGCGGTTTCTTCAGGCAACGGCCTGTCCAGATAGGGCGCAATCTCGTCTACGCGAAAGACCTCAGTACGACGCCCATCCCATTCGAAGAGCTGCCATGCCCGCACCTGCGGAATATCCAGCCGGATAAGCCCGCGCAGGTCGAAGTCGCGTTCGAGGCGTTCCAGCGCCCGTTGCGGCAAATCGCGCCCGGCGCAGCCCGCCAGACCGGGCCGCTCATCCCAGACGCGCATCCCGGCCCCGCAATGGACACTGCCCCCTCCCAGGACTTCCATACAATTTTCCCCG